>NZ_JBLKRU010000011.1:0-217639 GCF_047608185.1 Caballeronia eucalypticola | reverse complement strand
TGATCGATACGCTCGGCTGCGGACTCGAAGCACTAACTTATCCCGCCTGCACCAAGCTGATGGGACCCATCGTGCCCGGCACGATAGTCCCCAACGGCGCCAAGGTGCCCGGCACCTCTTTCCAGCTCGACCCGGTTCAGGCTGCGTTCAACATTGGCGCGATGATCCGCTGGCTCGACTTCAACGACACGTGGCTGGCTGCCGAATGGGGCCATCCGTCGGACAATCTCGGTGGCATTCTCGCAACGGCCGACTGGCTTTCGCGTAACGCGGTGGCTACCGGCAAGAAGCCGCTATCGATGAAAGACGTCTTGATCGCGATGATCAAGGCGCACGAAATTCAAGGCTGTATCGCGCTGGAAAACTCGTTCAACAAGGTCGGGCTCGATCACGTTTTGCTCGTGAAGCTGGCTTCAACGGCAGTCGTCGGTCAGATGATCGGCCTCACGCGCGATGAGTTGATCAACGCTGTTTCGCTAGCCTTCGTCGATGGTCATTCGCTGCGCACGTATCGGCATGCGCCGAATACGGGCTCGCGCAAATCGTGGGCCGCAGGCGATGCAACTTCGCGCGCCGTGCGCCTTGCGCTGATCGCGAAGACCGGCGAGATGGGCTATCCATCGGTTCTGACCGCTAAAACATGGGGCTTCTACGACGTGCTCTTCAAGGGCAACGAGTTCAAGTTCCAGCGCCCGTACGGTTCGTACGTAATGGAAAACGTGCTGTTCAAGATTTCGTTCCCGGCCGAATTCCACTCGCAAACCGCCGTGGAAGCCGCGATGACCTTGCACGCGAAGCTCGCGGAAACGGGCAAGAAGGTTGAAGACATCAAGAAGATCACGATCCGCACGCACGAAGCAGCAATTCGGATCATCGATAAAAAAGGTCCGCTCGATAACCCCGCCGATCGCGATCACTGCATCCAGTACATGGTTGCCGTGCCGCTGATTCATGGCCGGCTGACCGCATCGGATTATGAAGATTCAGTGGCGAAGGATCAGCGTATCGATACGTTGCGCGCGAAGATGGAATGCGTGGAAGACCCGCAATTCACGAAGGATTATCACGATCCGGAGCAGCGTTCGATCGCCAATGCGCTGACCGTTGAGTTCAATGACGGCAGCAAGTTCGACGAGGTGGTCGTCGAATATCCGATTGGACACAAGCGTCGTCGCGAAGACGGCATCCCGCTTCTGGTTGAGAAGTTCAAGGTTAACCTCGCACGGCGTTTCCCAGCCAAGCAGCAAGAGGCGATCCTCGCGGTATCGCTGGATCAGGCAGCGCTCGAAGCCATGCCGGTCAATGAGTATGTTGACTTGTATGTGATTTGAGCAAGGCGAGACGCGTTAGCCCGTAATGTGAAAAGGCCGTTCCAACGCGAGTTGAAACGGCCCTCAATAAGCACAGCGTGGCTCAATGCACCCAGTCATTCCAAAGCACGACCAGAATCGTCATCAACGCCGGCCCAATGAACAGGCCCACCAGCCCGAACGTTTCCGCGCCGCCCAGAATCCCGAATAGCACCAGCAAAAACGGCAAGCGCGCCGCGCCGCCAATCAGCACCGGCCTGATAGCGTGCTCGGCCACGAACACAACCACAAATCCGAACACCGCGACGCACACCGCTGCCGCCATCGAGCCCTGAGCAAGCAGCCACAACGCCGCGCCTATGAACACAATCGGCGCGCAGAACGGCAGCATCGCGGCGATGGCGGTCAGCATGCCCAGCAACGTGGCATGCGGCACGCCGGTCACGGCATAAGCCACGCCAAGCAACGCGCCTTCACCCAGACCGACAACCACCAGCCCCGTCACCGTGCTGCGAACCGACTCGGCCATCCGTCGCGCAAGCGAGGCGCCATCCGAACCGAACCCGCGCCTCGACGCCTCAAGCAACTGTTCACCAAGCTTCGACCCCGCCTTGAACAGGAAAAACAGCGTAACGAGCATGAAGCCGAACACGACCAGACCGTGCGCGACCCGACCGCCGAAATGCCGGGTCATGGCGACAACCGTCGCGCTATGGAAATGCTTGGCCGCCGGCGAAGAACTCAGCGGTGTAGCAAGATTTTCCTGCCACCACGCCGATATCTGTGACGACCCGGTGGGCAGATGGTTGACAAGATCAGGCATGGGAATGCCCGAGCGCAGCGATTCTTGAAACCAGCGTATCAAGTCGCGGGCCTCGCTGCCCGCCTGCGCCACGACCAGGATAAACGGCACGACGAATACCAGCCCGATCACAACGGTCAAAACCACCGCGAGCCAGATGTGCCGATCCTTGAACACCGGCCGCTGCTCGAGCCAGGTCAGCAACGGCCACAACGCAATGGCGATGACCGCAGCCCACACGACAGCAGGAATGAAGTCGCGGATCATCCAGATCGCGACGGCGACGAGCACCGCGTACAGCAACCCCGACGCGGTTCGTTGCAGACGCCGCGTGCGGTCCTTTTCGTCCGCAGAGGTTTGATCGCGTGGATTCATATAAAACGCCCTTGTTATTTCTTCTTTAAGTGAAAGCCCCAAGCCTGCTTTAAATCAAGTCTTTCCGCGTCTTAGGTGAGAGTCTTAGTTCTGTGACGCACTGAGTACCAACCCTGCATTGTAAGTCGGGCCGCTATCGGCCAGAATCAAGGCGAAAGCACTTTCAACCGGCTTTCCGCATGTTGTTCTAATTTCACACTTCGCCAATTCCGTTTCCCTATAATCGAAACCCCCGCCCCGGCATCCGTTCAAGAGACATGCAGTGAAAGCTATCCAAACGATTGTCAACGCGTGCGCAACAACGGCCTTGCTCGCCGGCTGCGCGTCCGGCCTGAATCGGTCGAAGGAAGAAGCAATCAACCAGAAGGTCGGCATTGTCGTCCATCCGGTGCACGAGGGCGTGGAACTGCGGCTTCAGGAATCGGCGCTATTCGACTTCGACGAAGCCTCCATGCGTCCCGAAAGCATCGCCGTGCTCAATCGTGCAGCCGTCCTCCTCAAGCGCAGCACGCGCCCGATCATGGTCGAAGGGCACACGGACAACGTCGGTCCGTTCGACTACAACCAGGCACTGTCCACGGCGCGCGCGAATGCCGTGGGCGATGCGCTAGTCGCACGCGGCGTTCCTGCTGCGCGTATCAAGACAAAAGGGATCGCATTCTTGCAACCGATCGCGACCAACGACACGCCCGAAGGGCGTGCGTTGAACCGGCGCGTGGAGATTATTGTAAAGACGGAGACTGAAGAAACACTGCTGGGAAAATTGAAGACGAAATGATGCGCGGAACGATGTAAAGCGTCATTTCGCGTGCTGTACTTCCATCACCAATAGCTGGGCGCCATCGGTAACCTGGTCGCCGACGCTGAACAAGATTTCGGCCACCGTGCCGCCCGCCGGCGCAACAATGGTGTGCTCCATTTTCATGGCTTCCATCACCAGCAGCGGCGCGCCCTTCTCGACCACCGCGCCCACCTCCACCAGCACCGCGATCACCTTGCCCGGCATCGGCGCTGTCAGGCGGCCCTCGCCATGCTCGGCATCGGCGGCATGCGCCAGCAGGTTCTGCCATTCGAACGCCAGCGACGCGCCCGCGTAGAACACATGGAACACATCGCCGTCGATAAACACGCGCCCCTTGATCCGCTTATCGCCGATCAGCACGACGAATGCGTGTGGCTCGTCCCCGTGCGACCAGTCGAACGTGAGCGTTTCGCCAAGCAGTTCGAGCTGTTTGTTATCGGCGCGGCCTGATGTTGAATCCCGGGTAAAGACGGCCAGGATTTCGTCGTCCGAACCAACGAGGCGCCAGTTCAACGCCTGCGTGTAGCCGCCGCTCATGCGCCAATGAGACAACGCATCCCACGGCGATACACCGTGCGCCTCGCCGCCCTCACGCGTGAGCAATGCAGCGCAAGCCAACGCGAGCGCTTGCGTTTTTGGCACCGTCGATCGTGCAAACAACGTGTCGTGATGACGTTCAATCAGACCCGTATCAAGATCACCCGCAGAGAACGGAACGCTGACCACGATCCGATGCAGGAACTCGATATTCGTCGACGGCCCCACCACTTCGCATTGTTTCAACGCCAGCGCCATGCGCAACAATGCATGGTCACGATCATGACCATGCACGATCAGCTTGGCGATCATCGGATCGTAAAACGGGGTAATGGTGTCGCCTTCACGCACGCCGCTATCAATGCGTACATTTCCATTCAACTGAAATTCGACGGCTTCGGGCAGACTCAAATGCTTCAGCGTTCCCGTCGATGGCAAGAATCCGCGCGATGGATTCTCCGCGTAGATACGCGCTTCGATCGCGTGGCCGTTCACCTTCAACTGATCCTGCAACAACGGCAACGGTTCACCGCTCGCCACGCGCAGTTGCCACTCGACCAGGTCGAGGCCGGTCACCATTTCGGTCACCGGATGTTCAACCTGCAGCCGGGTGTTCATCTCCATGAAATAGAACTGGCCGTCGCCGGTCATGATGAACTCTACCGTGCCGGCGCCAACGTAGTTCACCGCGCGCGCGGCCGCGACCGCGGCTTCGCCCATGGCTTTACGCACCTCATCGGAGAGGCCGGGCGCGGGTGCTTCTTCCAATACTTTTTGATGGCGCCGCTGCACCGAGCAATCGCGATCGAAAAGATACACGGCGTTGCCATGCTGATCGGCGAATACCTGGACTTCCACATGCCTCGGACGCTGCAGATATTTTTCGATCAACACACGATCATTGCCGAAACTGCTCGCGGCTTCGCGTTTGCAAGACAACAACGCCGAGGCAAAGTCAGCGCTCTTCTCGACCACGCGCATGCCCTTGCCACCGCCGCCCGCGCTTGCTTTCAGCAGCACGGGGTAGCCAATGCCATCGGCTTCTTTTTGCAGCAACGCCGGGTCCTGGCTGTCGCCGTGATATCCCGGCACCAAGGGCACGGACGCCGACTGCATCAGCGCCTTGGCCGCGGCCTTCGATCCCATCGCGGAGATGGCCTCGACCGGTGGCCCGATGAACACCAGCCCGGCCTTCTCGCACGCCCGCGCAAAATCCTCGTTCTCCGACAAGAACCCGTAGCCCGGATGCACGGCTTGCGCGCCGGTTTCCGACGCGGCGTTAATGATCTTTTCGATCCGCAGATAACTCTCGGACGCAGCGGCGCCGCCGACGTGCACGGCTTCATCGCAGACGGCAACGTGCTTCGCCTGGGCATCGGCATCCGAATAGACCGCCACGCTGCCCACGCCTAATCGTTTGCAGGTCGCAGCCACACGGCACGCAATCTCGCCGCGATTCGCAATCAGTATTTTGTTGAACATGACGAAGCCTGGAAGAAGGAGATCACATGCGGAACACGCCGAAACGCGTGTCCTCGATAGGCGCATTCATGGAAGCGGCGAGACCAAGTCCCAGTACATCGCGGGTCTGCGCCGGATCGATCACGCCGTCGTCCCACAGGCGTGCGCTTGCATAATACGGATGCCCCTGTACTTCGTATTGCTCACGAATAGGTGACTTGAACGCTTCTTCTTCTTCCTTCGACCATGTACCGCCCTTGCCCTCAATGCCATCGCGGCGCACCGTCGCAAGGACGGATGCTGCCTGCTCGCCGCCCATCACGGAGATGCGCGCATTCGGCCACATCCAGAGGAAGCGCGGCGAATATGCCCGGCCACACATGCCGTAATTTCCCGCACCAAACGAGCCGCCGATAATCACCGTAAACTTCGGCACCTTCGCCGTAGCAACCGCCGTCACCATCTTCGCGCCATTACGCGCGATGCCTTCGTTTTCATACTTGCGGCCGACCATGAAACCCGTGATGTTCTGCAGGAACACGAGCGGAATCTTGCGCTGGCAGCATAGCTCAATGAAGTGCGCGCCCTTCAACGCAGACTCGGAAAACAAAATGCCGTTGTTCGCAATGATGCCGACCGGATGCCCCCAGATATGCGCAAAACCGCACACGAGCGTCGTGCCATAACGGGCTTTGAATTCATCGAAGGCGGAGTCGTCAACAATGCGTGCGATCACTTCGCGGATGTCGAACGGCTTGCGGGTGTCGGCCGGAATCACGCCATAGAGACTATGCGGATCGTGACGCGGCGGCAGCGGTTCTTTGAGCGCCACCGGCGAGACCTTCACTCGATTCAGGTTGCCAACAATGCTGCGCGCGATCCCTAACGCGTGGGCATCGTTTTGCGCGAGGTGATCGACCACGCCTGAGAGGCGTGTATGCACGTCACCGCCGCCCAGATCCTCCGCGCTGACCTCTTCACCCGTTGCCGCTTTTACCAGCGGCGGACCGCCCAGGAAGATCGTTCCCTGGTTCTTCACGATGATCGATTCATCGCTCATCGCCGGGACATAAGCGCCGCCCGCAGTGCACGAGCCCATCACCACGGCGATCTGCGAAATGCCCTTCGCCGACATGTTCGCCTGGTTATAAAAGATGCGGCCAAAGTGGTCGCGATCGGGGAATACATCGTCCTGATTCGGCAGGTTCGCGCCGCCGGAATCGACGAGATACACACACGGCAAGCGGTTCTCTTCCGCAATCTCCTGCGCCCGAAGATGCTTTTTAACCGTCACCGGATAGTACGTGCCGCCCTTGACGGTTGCGTCGTTGCAAACGATCACGCACTCCTGCCCCGCAATCCTGCCGATGCCCGTAATCACGCCGGCGCCCGGAGCGCCGTCGTTATACATGCCGTACGCGGCCAGTTGCGACAACTCCAGAAACGGCGTGCCCGGATCGAGCAATTGCGCGATGCGATCGCGTGGCAAGAGCTTGCCGCGTGACACGTGTTTATCGCGGGCCGCTTGTCCGCCGCCCAACGTGATCTTCGCGATCTTTTCCTTCAGATCCGCGACGAGCGCTTCGAGCGCCGCCGCGTTGGCGCGAAATTCATCGCTGCGTGGATTCAGTTTCGATTCGATGATCGGCATAAGTTTGTCCGCTCGCTCAAGCTGTTTCAGCGAAGAGTTCACGGCCGATCAGCATGCGGCGAATCTCGCTCGTGCCCGCGCCGATCTCATACAACTTTGCATCGCGCCACAAGCGGCCCACCGGGTACTCGTTGATATAACCATTGCCGCCAAGAATCTGGATCGCTTCACCGGCCATCCATGTCGCCTTTTCAGCCGTGTAGAGAATCACGCCCGCGCAATCCTTGCGGACCTGGCGGCCATGTCCTGCGCCGAGTGTATCGAGTTGACGTCCCACCGCGTAGAGATACGCGCGGCATGCCTGCAGGGTCGTATAAAGATCGGCTACCTTGCCTTGAATCAACTGGAACTCGCCGATCGCCTGACCGAACTGCTTGCGGTCGTGGATGTACGGCACAACCGCGTCCATGCACGCGACCATGATGCCCGTCGGGCCGCCCGCCAACACCGCACGTTCATAGTCGAGGCCGCTCATCAAAACCTTCACGCCGCCGTTCAATGTCCCAAGGATATTTTCCTTCGGCACTTCAACGTTCTCGAACACGAGTTCGCCGGTATGCGACCCGCGCATGCCGAGCTTGTCGAGTTTCTGCGCGACCGAAAACCCCTTCATGCCCTTCTCGACGATAAACGCCGTAATGCCCTTCGAGCCCGCTTCAATGTCGGTCTTCGCATACACCACGAGCGTGTCGCAATCCGGTCCGTTAGTGATCCACATCTTCGTGCCGTTGAGCACGTAGCGGTCGCTCTTTTCATCGGCGCGCAGCTTCATGCTGACCACGTCCGACCCTGCGTTCGGCTCGCTCATGGCCAGCGCGCCAATGTGCTCGCCCGAGACGAGCCCCGGCAGATATTTGCGCTTTTGCGCCTCAGTGCCGTTGCGATGAATCTGGTTCACGCACAGATTGGAATGCGCGCCATACGACAACCCCACCGACGCCGACGCCCGCGAAATCTCTTCCATCGCGACCATGTGCGCCGTATAGCCCATGTTCGCGCCGCCGTACTCTTCGGACACCGTCATGCCGAGCACGCCGAGATCGCCGAATTTCTTCCAGAGGTCCATGGGGAACTGGTCGGTTTTATCGATTTCAGCCGCGCGCGGCGCAATCTCCTTTGCAGCGAAATTGGCGAGCGAGTCGCGCAACATGTCGATGTCTTCGCCCAAGGCGAAATTCAGACCGGGTACGTCGTTCATGCGGATCTCCTTCTTCGGTGGTTCGGCTCGGGGTCGGCAGCGTGGTGGTTTTCTACTCAACTATGAGTCGCACTCACACGCAGTAATTTCCAATATGGACGGCAGTTTCACGCCGAATACTCCTTCCCGTCAATAGGGATTTGAGCTACGCTCACATCTGGTTCATCATCGTACATGCCTTCTTATGTCCTCTACCGCTGTCACCGGAAATCGCCGCACGCCCGCAGGCGTCAAGTCGCAACAGCGCGTGAAGGACATTCTTCAGGCCGGACGTGACGTCTTCGCCGAGAAAGGCTATGACGCCGCGACCAGCGCCGAAATCGCCCAGCGCGCCGGGATTTCGGAGGCCACCGTGTTCAGCTATTTCAGCGGCAAACGGGAGTTGTGCGCGCGGGTGATCGCGGATTGGTATGACGAGATCATCGATGCTTTCGAATCCGGCCTTCCACGCGACGGCAGCGTGCGCCAGCAGTTTGCGTTTATCGTGAGGACGCATTTGCGGCTGATGCTGGTGAACGGGACGGGCTTGTGCGCGCTGGTTTTATCGGAGGGACGGACGAAACATCATGATCTCAGCGACGCCCTCACCGACCTTCAACGCCGCTATACCGCGCCGCTGATGAACGTGCTCGCTCATGGCCAGACAGTCGGCCAGGTGCGGGCCGACTTGCCGCTGCGGCTGATGCGCTCGCTGGTCTTCGGGCCAATGGAACACGTGCTGTGGGACGCGACGCTCGCGAAACGGCATCTGAGTCAGGCTCAGATCGATACGACCGCCGATGAACTCATCGACGTCCTGTGGACCGCGCTGCAGCCCCCTGCTGCCAGCCTGAGCGCGCTTGCGCAGTTCAGACAGGACGTGGAAGAAGCGTCGAGGCGGTTTGACGAGGCGGCGAGCCGGGAGAAGTGAGTGTGTGGAAACTTGCGGACGCAAGTCGGTCCGACAGTTAGTTGCAAATCCTCGTCAACAAAGCAAAGCGTAATAACGCCCCGCCGCATTCGCGGCGCCCAAAACAAAGGACAGTTAGTTGCTATTTAATAAACCGCAGGGCAATCCGGGCGAGTCGCGGCACGGTCACCGGCCGCAATAGACGCGCGTCGTAACCGCCCATACGGCGCTCGTTTTCGGTCAGGCACAAATCCACCAGCGCCCTCGCCGATACCCCGCCGCCCACCGAATCGCCCACGTTCGCGGGGAAATTCATATCCTGCGCGGCGCCGCTGGTGTCGAAACCTCGTGCCAGCGATATTCGGTCGCATATCAGCGAGAACCACACGCTGGCGGTCTTCATGAGAAACCAGGGCCGCCGGTACCACGGCAAGCTGCGCCGGTACCACGCCACCCAGTTTGCAAAGAACAGAATATGGCGCGCCTCCTCCTGGATCACCGGCTCGAACGTTTCAACCAGTTCTTCAGGGAAATAACCCGATTGGCGCGCAGCTTCGAATAAGCCGAAGGCAAAGAAACTATCGATACATTCGCTGTAGCCCGTAAGCATCCATGCGCGCAGCGCGTCTTTTGGGGCGGGATAGGGCGGCTCGGGCGCAAGTTCGATGCCGTAGGCCTGGACGAGCCGCGACAGCACGACCTTGTGCCGCGCCTCTTCAGCGCCGTTCATGGTGACGGCTTCGCGCAGCACCGAATCCTCAATACTACGTGCATAGGTCGACACGCGAATCGACGCGCGGCCTTCGGTCTGCACCGCAATATCCCAGATAGGCAGCGACGTGACGCGCTTGAGCATGGCGGGCGCGAGCATGGGCCAGTCGATGACTGCGGGCTTATAGGGATTGTGAGTCGTCAGCAGCATCTCGCAGAACATGCGTTTATGTTGTGCGGAGCCAATCTTGATCTGGCCGGTGGATCGATACGTCCAGTGACGCATCGCGTAGTCGGCTTCGGCAGGCGTGAGCGTGTCGGACATAGCGTAACGGGAGAATTAATCGCGTTATGCAGATTTTGGCATAACGCGCGCGCTTCTGCCGCGATGGCTTGGTCAAGCGCACCAGGCCATATAGCGTCCTATTGCGACTATCGAAACGATCAATGCGAGATTTGCTCCAGCGCCAGATCGCGCGTCTTCGGTCCCATCAGCCCGATAGCCAGCATGACCACCACCATCGCGCCGGCGATAAACATGAACACCCCCGTCGTGCCGAACGCCTTCAACACGCCCGCGATGAAAAAAGACGTAAAGATGGCCGAAAAGCGGCTCCACGAGTACACGAAACCGACCGCACGCGCGCGGATGCTGGTGGGGAAAAGCTCGGTCTGATATGCGTGGAAGCTATACGACATGATGTTGCTGGCGAGCGTCAGGCCCACGCCCATGCAGACCAGCAGCGCTGCGCCCGAGACCTGGCTGAACACCAGTCCGCAGACCACGATCGCGCCCGCCATCACGACGATCACGCTCTTGCGCTCAAATTTATCGGCCATGAACAAGCCGATGATCGGCCCGACCGGGGCGGCCAGCGCGATGATCGTCGAGTACATCAGGCTGGTCGTGATCGTGATGCCCTGGTGGATCAGGAGCGTCGGCACCCAGTTGGCGAAGCCGTAGAAACCGACCGTCTGGAAGACGTTGAAGATGATCATCATGGTCGCGCGCTTGCCGTACGGCGCGACCCACATGTCGCGGAACGATCCGCGTGTGCTGACCGGCTCAGGCGCGGCAGGCGGCGGCAAGGGCCGGCCGTATTCTTTCTCGACCTTCGCTTCCAGCGCCGTCATCACCGCGTCCGCTTCGGCAAGCCGCCCTTTTTGCGCCAGCCAGCGCGGGCTCTCAGGCAACGCGCGCCGGATAAACCAGACGAACAACGCGCCGTGTGCGCCGATCAATACGACCCAGCGCCAGCCATCGAAACCGAAGGGTTTGTTCGGCACCAGCGCATAAGAAAGGAATGCGACGACCGGCACGGCCATGAAACCCACCGCTTGCTCGCAGGCGAAGGCGCGGCCTCGGATGTGTTTGGGGACCAGTTCGGAGATGTAGGTTCCGATCGTTACCAGCTCCACCCCAATGCCCAAACCCGCCATGAAGCGCCAGAAGTTGAGGCCGCCAGCGGTGTCCTGGAAAGCCATGATGACGTTCGCGGCCGTGTACCAAAGCAGCGAGTAAGTGAAGATGGCGCGTCGCCCGAAACGATCGGCGAGAAAACCGCATGCAATCGTGCCGATGAACAAGCCGAGGAACAACGACGCGATGAAACTCGCGACGCCCGTCATGCCGAACAAACCGACGGTGGTAGACGTGAGAATGCCGCTCTTGACCAGCCCCGGCGCAACGTACCCGGAGTAGAGCAGATCGTAGAGTTCGAAGAAAAATCCGAGGCTCAGCAAAACCACGAGGACCCACATCGAACGAGTCGCCGGCAGGCGATCGAGCCGTGCGGAGATCGTGCCTGCGCTTAGTGAATCCGAAGAACGAACGTGGTGATCAGTGCGGGATTCAGCGAGGTCCTGAGCGGTGGTCATCGATTTATGTCTCCTTGTCTTGGGCGCTTGTTGTGGCCGGGGCCTAGCTTGCGGCACGCCCTTTGATGCGCCCTTTTTGTCGCGCGCCGGCGCGCATTTTAACGGCGTATTTGCAGATTTGTTACAGGTTCCGGAACATTCTTGCCCGATCGTCATTGACGATGATTTTTTCGATCCAGCCCGCGCAACACCGCGTTACTTTCCACCCGGCGACCTGTCTCCGAGTGCGCGACGTAAAGCGGCCCGGCGCCCGCTGCCCGTGACGCTCAAACCGGTCCGACGCCGTGCATCAGCAGCGCCACCGCGTGTTTCGCGACCTGGTCGCGCCTGGGCGCACAACCGCCGCTCTCCTCAGCCCACTTATAAGTCACCGCCAGCGGCAGCACTGTCAATCCGAATACCGATACAAACAGCAGCGACGGCTCCAGGTGAGGGTTAAGCTTGCCTTCTTTCTGCCACTGCGAGATGCGTGCAATCGACGCTTTCTTGTTGGCATCGCCGAAACGCTCTGCAATACGCTGGCGCAGCAACCCGCCTTCGCTGATCACTTCGCGAACCCAGAGCGTCGCAAACCACGGATACCGCTCGCACACAGCAATGAGACCTTCGGCGAACCCGCGCAACGCTTCCGCCGGTTCCGCGTCCGAGTCGGCGAACGCGCGGCCGAGTTCGGCACGCAACGGCACGAATCGCTCATCGATCAATACGTCCAGCAGTTGATCGCGCGTCTTGAAGTAGTAATGGACCATGGCCGGCGTCACGCCCGCCTCGCGCGCAATCGCGCCGAGCGTGGTCTCCATGATTCCCTGGCGCGCGAATAAAACCAGGGCCACATCCAGCAACAGCGTCCGCGGCTCGCCGTGCTGCGCGCCACTAGGCCGCCCAGGTCGGCGACCGGCCTTTGGCTGCTCAATGGGGACAGAAGAAACAGCCTGCTGGGAAGGATCGGTTACATCTTTAGTCATGGTGGCAATTGACCCCGCGATTGGTGTGGCCTAATATTAACTCCAACATTAATTTAACTCATCGGGCAGCTGAATGGAAACCCTGCAACCCTCTGTCGCACTTCCCGCCATTGAAGAGCGGCCGCCAATCCGGCTGCTTTTCACGGCGCTGCTGCTCGTCATGCTGCTCGGCGCGCTCGACCAGACGATCGTCTCCACCGCGTTGCCCACCATTGTGGGCGAGCTGGGCGGCCTCGAAAGCCTCTCTTGGGTCGTGACGTCATACCTGTTGACGTCGACTATCGTAGTGCCGCTGTACGGCAAGTTCGGCGATCTGTTCGGTCGCAAAGTCGTCATCCAGGCGTCGATCCTCATTTTTCTTGCCGGTTCGATCCTGTGCGGCGTCGCGCAGGACATGACTCAGTTGATCGTGCTGCGCGCGTTGCAGGGGCTCGGCGGCGGCGGTCTGATGGTCGTGACCATGGCCGCCATTGCCGATGTCATTCCGCCCGCCGAATGCGGCCGCTACCAGGGCCTGTTCGGCGGCGTATTCGGACTCGCGACGGTCGTCGGACCGCTGCTGGGCGGGTTTATCGTCGAGCATCTTTCTTGGCGCTGGATCTTCTACATCAACGTGCCGCTGGGCGTGCTGGCGCTGATTGTGATCGGACTCGTGTTCAAACCGCACGTGGCGCACGTGAAGCATAAAATCGATTACATGGGCGCCGCGTTTCTGGCCACATCGCTTACTTGTATCATCCTTTTTACCAGTCAGGGCGGCACGCTGTTGCCGTGGAGTTCGCCGCAGCTTTGGTTCACGCTCGCACTTGGATTCATTACGCTGGGCGGTTTTATCTACGAAGAACGTTCCGCCGACGAACCGATCATGCCGCTCGAGCTTTTCAAGGAGCGCACGTTCGTGCTGAGCGGGCTGATTGGTTTCATCATCGGATTTTCGCTGTTCGGCGCGATCACGTTCCTGCCGCTGTATCTGCAAGTGGCGAAGGGTTCGACGCCTTCGCAAGCCGGCCTTCAAGTTTTGCCGATGATGGCGGGCATCTTGTCCACGTCCATCATAAGCGGCCGCGTGATTAGCCGGATTGGCAAATATCGATGGTTCCCGATCTGCGGGACCGCGATCGTGGCCTGCGGCATGTTCTTGCTGTCCACCCTGCAACTCGATACCCCGCTTCACACCATGTACCTGTTCATGCTGCTGCTGGGACTTGGACTCGGCATGGTGATGCAGGTGCTGGTGCTCGCCGTGCAGAATGCGGTGCCGTTCAAGAACATTGGCGTGGCAACGTCCGGCGCCACGCTGTTCCGGTCGATCGGCGGTTCGGTGGGAGTCGCCACGTTCGGCGCAATCTTTACGAACGGTCTGCATTCGCGACTGGCCGACGCCATGCCGCCGGGAACCGAGTTACCGCAATCGATGGGGCCAACCATGGTCCAGCATCTTCCCGCCGCTTTGCGCGAGACGTATCTCAACGCATTCTCGGGATCGATGCACGTGGTGTTTTTCGTGGCCGGTGCGGTCGTGTTACTCGCGTTCGCGTTGTCCTGGTTCATGCAGGACAAGCCGCTTCGCGGCAAGTAAGGCAAGGGATGGGACGGGATGCGTCAGCAACGCTTTGGTTTAAGCTGACGCACTTTAACCTCGGAGCGTCCGCTCAATGAAGCTTACAAAAATAGTCATCGCCTCGACCCTCAGCGCTTTTGCTTTTATCTCGACCGCCGCACTGGCGGAGACTTTTAATTTCGGCGAAGGCCAGTCGTCCATGTCCGGATCCGGCGGCGCTTCGCACCACACGCCGCCGTCCAAGCATAAGAAGACCAAGAAAACGCAACGTGCGGACGACAAGGGTGCGCATTCGCAGCCTTGAGCGAAGAGCGTTCGCAACGCCACTCGCCTCCGGTCTTCGTCACGGGCGTGTCAATTTCAGCGCGTCAATAACTGGCGAACGCCCAGCGCCACGATCAACCCGCCGCAGACGCGGTCGATCCATGCCCGATACCCACGGTAGCCCGACGCAATCCCCGCGTGCGACAGCACGAGTGCGACGAAGCCATACCACGTCGTGGCGACCAGAGCGACCATGGCAAGCATCGCCGCGAAGGTGACCGGCGACATATGCGCGGGCGTGGCGGAAGCGAAGATGGCGGCGAAAAACGCCACCGACTTCGGGTTCGTGATGTTCGTTGCGAATCCTTGCACGAAGGCCTTGCGCAATCCGCCGGACGCAGTCGCCGCGGCCATGCCCGCCCCGCCGGCTCGCGCCTTGAGGATAAGCCGCAAGCCGAACCACATCAGGTACGCCGCGCCGCAGATCTTCACGACCAACGCCATCCATGGGAATGCAGCGAACACAATCCCCACGCCGAGAATGGCGCAGGTCGCCCAGAACAAACTGACCAGGACGATTCCCGCTACCACCGCCAAGGCCTCGGAGCGTGTCGATGAAGCCGCCTTGTGCGCAACCGCCACGAAGTTCGGCCCCGGAATAACCACGCCTGCGATATAGACAGACAAAACCGTCAAGACTGCGGATGTATCGACCACGCCGTCGCTCCCTGGTAGATCGACGCGCGGGAAAGCAGCGTCGGTGAATGCATGATCGGCATTATTACCGATGACTGTTTATGTTGACGCTCACCCCTACGCGCGGAATGGTCGCCTCGTGCGAAGCGGTTGCAACGGAATGCCAGTCGATCTCCTCTCAACTCCACTCCGCTAACTAGCGCAAACCGCGCACTCGGCGTGGGCACGCTTGCCCGTCAATGCACCATTTCCTGCCCCGATCCTGAAGTGGGTCATCGCCGGATTTTGTCCGTTATCGCCTGTTCAACCCAATTCGGCCATCAGAGCGGGGCAATCGAGACAGAGCGCGCTCCACTCGGGCCGTCTGGCGAAATCAGGCCTGGTACTCGCTCTTTACAAGGCCAATTCCCCCAGGCCCTTGTTGAGATCTGCCATGCACCAACCTCAAGCCAATTCGCCGCGCAAGATTGCCGTCACCGTGATCTCAGGTTTTCTTGGCGCAGGCAAAACCACGCTGGTCAACCACCTGTTGCAGCACAACACGGCCGGGCGCATCGGCGTTGTCGTGAACGAATTCGGCGAGGTCGGCATCGACGGCCACTTGATCGTCGCCGAGGAAGAAGCGCTGATCGAAATCAACAACGGCTGCGTGTGCTGCACCGTGCGCGCCGACCTGGTGGCGAGCGTCAAGGAACTGCTGATGCGCACGCAAGGCGCCACGCACGCGAGACTTGATCGCCTGATCGTCGAGACATCAGGACTCGCCGATCCGGCGCCGGTCTTGCAAACCTTCCTTGCAGACCCGGATCTGCGCGAAGCGGTCGAACTCGAGGCGGTGGTCACCGTCGTCGATGCACATCATTTCGCTCAGCAGCTCCAGGATGAGATAGTGCGCGAGCAGGTAGCGTTCGCGGACATCATCGTTATCAACAAGGTGGATCTGATCGACGCTCACGCGCTGCATCTGCTCGAACAGCAGGTACGTGCACTGAACCCGACCGCGGTCATCACCACTGCAAACCATTCGCGAGTTCCAGCCGATTCACTGCTTGGCGTACGGCGTTTTTCCCTGCCCGCGCTACTTGAAATCGAGCCCGGTCTGCTCGATGAAAACGCCCATGACCACGAACACGATTCATCGATTCAATCGTGTTCGCTGATTGAGAGCGGCACCCTGGATCCGGATCGATTCAACCGCTGGATCAACCAGCTGGTTCAGCAATCCGGCGCGCAACTCATGCGGATGAAGGGCGTGCTGAACTTTCAGTCCGAGCCTCGGCAGTTCCATTTTCATAGCGTCCATATGCTGCTCGAAGGGCGTCCCGGACGCGTGTGGCGCGCCGATGAAACACGTGACAACAAGTTTGTATTCATCGGCCGCGGCCTCGACATGCCGCGCCTGAAAGACGCCTTTCTCGATTGCCTGCATCAGCCCTGAATCCCCACCCTCAAGGAGCCCGCAATGAAAAAGTCCGAAGCCTTTACGCTCAGCATTGGTGTGTTGGCCGTAGTCGATACCTACATCACCGCCACCGTGTTTCCGATCCCCGTCTGGGTGACATTCATCGCATGGGCCTCGTTCTTCGTGGTCGGCGGCGGGCCGGCCGGATTCGTGCAAAGCATCGCTTCGAACCTCACTGGCCTTGTCATTGCATCGCTGTCGTTGCTGGCCATTGCGAGCTCGACGCAGACCCCCGCCATCGCGGCGATTTGCGTGGGAGTCGGCAGCGCAGCCATGGTGCAGGCATCGAAGCTCAAGTTGCTGAGCGTGCTGCCCGCGGTCGTGTGGGGTTTTGCATCGACCGTAGGGACAACAGTCGCGACCGGCCGAGCCATTACCACGTCCGGCATTCATAACCCCGCCCTCGTTGCGGCGGCCGCGCTGATCACGGGCGCGATATTCGGGATCGTGTCCGAAGCCCTCGGCGACGCCCTGACCCGCAAACCCGAGCCGCAACTGAGCTAAACCTCCAACCACTTCCGTCCAGGAACATCGAATGAAACTACAGCACAACTTAGGCGGGCTGGAAAATCTGGGTCCGGTCAACGTGGACACGCAAGTGTTCGTCGAGCCGTGGGAAAAACGCATCTTCGGCATCCATACGGTGATGATGGCCGAGAGCACGCATCTCTCCGACGCATTGCCCCGTTATCCCATCGCCGACCTGCCCACGACTTTCAGGAATACCTGGACCTGGGCGTCGTTGCGCACGGGTGCCGAAGGCATGCAGCCGTTCGAGTATTTCAAGTTCCGCTATTACGAAAAATGGCTGATGGGCATCTCGCAGTTTTTTATCGATGAGGGATATGTGTCGGCTGACGAACTCGACGAAAAGACCCGCCATTACCGTGCCGATCCGCAAGCCGCGCTTCCCGCCAAGCCTAATCCCGCGATTGCAGCGCAGATCAATGCGTACCTGGTCAACGGCGATTCCGGTCTTCACGCCTTCGAACAAGCGCCACGCTTTTCGAAGGGCGCGCAGGTATGCGTGGCGGACCCCGATGCGGTCGACCACACGCGCTTGCCCGGCTATCTGCGTAACAAACGCGGCACGGTGGACTTTGTTTACCCGGGCGCATTTTCGTATTTCGTTTCGACCGGACCCGATGGCATCGGTCAGGCCATGCCGGTATATCGCGTGGCGTTCGATGCCGCCGACATCTGGGGCAAGGAGAAGAGCGAACCCAATACGACCATTTATGCCGATCTATTCGATGCCTATCTGCTCTCAGACAATTGATCCACATCAGGAACCAAGACCATGAGTGACCTATTCAAATACGACGATGAGCGCGAAGCAGCCAGCGCCGCGAAAGTGCGCGCGCTGGAAGCGCTGTTGATCGAAAAAGGCGTGCTGGGCAGCGACTCGGTGGACACCGTGCTCGGCCATTTCGAAACCGTGGCGGGGCCGTTCAACGGCGCGCGCATTGTCGCGCGTGCGTGGGTCGACCCTGCGTTCAAGCAGCTTTTGATCGAAAACACGCCCAAAGCCATCGCGTCGATGGACTTGCCGCAAGGCATGGACGGCGCGGAGGGTGAACACATGGCCGCGGTCGCGAACGGCGACGGCGTGCATAACCTGATCATCTGTACGCTGTGCTCGTGTTATCCCTGGCCGGTACTCGGCCTGCCGCCGTACTGGTACAAGGACCCTGTATTTCGCGCTCGCGGCGTGCGTGAACCGCGTGCGGTGCTGCGCGAATTCGGCGTGCCGGTTTCGGCCGACACCGAGGTCAAGGTGTGGGACAGCAGCGCGCAGATTCGCTGGTTCGTCGTTCCCGAACGTCCCGCGGGAACGGAGGGCATGAGCGAGGAAGCACTGGCCGCGCTCATCACGCCGGAAGCAATGATGGGCGTTGCGCTGGTGCCCTCGCCATCATCCCCGTCACTCGCTGCGGGCTGATCATGTTCACTCGCTTCGAGGAATACGCTGCATCAACCATGCTGGGTCACCCCGACTCGCCGCCGCGCAGCCAAGGCAAGTTTCTCTTCGACAAACCCTGGGAACGCGATGTGTTCGGCCTTGCGTTGTCGTTATCGAAGGCCGGCTACTTCGAGTGGGAAGCGTTCCGGCAGAACCTGATCGAATCGATCGCCCAATGGGAGGAAGGCTATTGCGCGGGCCAACCGCGCTGGGACTATTACGAACGTTTTTTCCTCGCACTCAAGAAAACCCTGGTGGAAGCGGGTGTGCTGTCGGCCGCGGAAATAGCCGCTATCGACGCTGCAGTCGTCACTGCTCACGCCTGAGCCGAGCCGAGCCGAGCCGAGCCGCATTTTTTAATGCTTTTGGAGATCCTTATGTCCGACGCTGTTATAGATTCAACTGTCATGCCATTACCGCTTCCCGCTCGCGAGCTGATGCCGTGGGCGATTTTCGGTGGCTTGCTGATGCTGCTCGCGATCTATTTCGTGGGCGCGGAAGAAGGTGCTACGTCGCTGATTCCGGGCATGTACGTGCATGAATTTGTACACGATAGCCGGCACCTGCTCGGCTTCCCTTGTCATTGAACTGGAGCATTCCATGGTCGGTAAATTATTGGTGCGCGGCATGCTCGCAGGCATTGCCGCCGGGCTGCTCACGTTTGGTTTCTCGAAAATAGCCGGCGAGCCTCAGGTTGATCAGGCCATCTCGTTCGAAGAGAAAACGGACGCGGCAAAAGGCGAAGCGCCTGAGCCGGAACTTGTCAGCCGACATACGCAAGCAGGCCTTGGCTTGCTCACGGGCGTCATGGCTTATAGCGCGGCTATCGGCGGCCTGTTCGCGCTGACCTTCACGGCCCTGGTCGGCCGGGCCGGTAAGCTCAACGCCAATGCTTTATCGGCGTGGCTGGCCATCGCGGGATTCATTACGCTGGTGGTCGTGCCAAATCTGAAGTACCCAGCCAATCCGCCTTCGGTCGGAGACCCGGCGACCATAGGCTATCGCACCGGCTTGTACTTTTTGCTGATTGTGATCTCGCTAGCCGCCATGGTGTTTTCGCTCAAGGTTCGCCGGGCAGCCATTGCTCGCCTGGGATCATGGAATGCGTCCATTGCCGGCGCGGCGGTGTTTGTCGTGATCATTGCCGCCGTGCAGATCGGCATGCCGGCGATCAACGAGGTACCCGCCGCCTTTCCCGCCGTGCTGCTCTGGAAATTCCGCGTTGCCGCCATCGGCATGCAAGCGATCATGTGGACGACGCTGGGTTTGCTCTTTGGCAACCTGGCACAGCGCAGCCTGCAGGCCAATTCCCGAAGCACGAATGTGCGTGCCTTTCATCAGACAGTCTGAGCACGCTGTTAAAACAGCACGGCGCATGCTGCATGCGCCGTCTCCGTGCCGATCAATTCGCATCACGTCCTGCTGGTCATCGAAATTTTGCCGCTTTAGACTATTTCCTCTTGGGCGTCGGCTGAAGCCAGCCGATGCGACGTGGTTTCATCGCATGAACGGCGCCGTCATGGCGCGAAGCTCGCCTGCCCTGCCCCGACTTCATCGGACTCGCATATGCGCAAGATCACCGTCGCCATGGTGCTGTTTCCAGGCTTCCAGTTGCTCGATATTGCCGGGCCGAAAGATGCGTTCGCCGAGGTCCGCATCCTGAGCCAGGGACAGTGTGAATACGAAATGCTGACCGTCGGCACGACACGCGGATCCGTGCTCTCGTCCAGTGGCTTGACGGTCGTGCCGGACCGGACGATCTTCGACCCCTGCCCGGAATTCGATACGGTGATCATCCCGGGTGGTCTCGGCATTTTTGAGGTCCTGGAGGACTCCACGCTCAGCGAATGGCTGCTGAAGCAACGTCGCATCAGCCGTCGCCTTGCCGCTATTTGCAACGGAGTATTCGCCTTCGGTTCAGCCGGCATGATCGATCACAAGACCGTGACGACGCACTGGATGGACGCGGCAAGACTCGCCGCCATGTTTCCAAAAGCGAAGGTCGAACCGAATCAGATCTATGTGAAAGACGGCGGTCTGTATACGACCGCCGGCGTGACGGCGGGCATCGACCTCGCACTTGTGATGATTGAGGAAGACTTCGGCAAGAAGATGGCGCTGGATGTAGCCAAGTACCTGATTGTGTATGTGCGGCGTTCGGGTGGGCAATCGCAATTCAGCCCGCTCCTGGAAACGCAGGCTGCCGCTGACTCACAGATCCAGCCGGTCCAGCAATACCTGCTCGATAATCTGCATCTGCCGCACACCATGGCGTCGCTTGCTGAGCGCCTGAACATGAGCGCACGCAACCTGTCCCGCGTCTTCAGCAAGGAGTGCGGCGTCAGCCTGATCGCCTTTCTCAACGATGCACGCATCGATGCCGCCCGGCGATATCTGGAAAGCACCGATCACCCCGTTTCAAACATCGCGCGCCGATGTGGATTTGAAAGCACCGACTCACTCAGGCGAACCTTCAGCAAGCGTCTTCATATCAGCCCAATGGAATACCGCCAGCGTTTCCGATCAAGCGATATGTCCAGCCCGGGAACCGCGCTTAAGCACACCAAGGTCACTGAAAGAGTGTGAATGCGGGCAAGCATGTAATGGGCATGACTACGCTGTACTCAGCGTTTGATCGCCTGTTTTTCCACTAATCCACTCATTTCACGCTAGCATGATCTCCGGCTGATTAATGACAGGAGAGCATGCTCATGAGCTTCGATGAACGGATGTTGAATGGCATGGGCGTATTAAGTGCAATCGTCGACACCGGCAGTTTTGCCGCGGCGAGCGAGGCGCTGGATATGTCGCAATCGGGCGTGAGCCGCTCGGTGGCACGACTCGAAGCCCGGTTGGGTATTCGCCTGTTCGACCGCACTACGCGCTCAGTCAAGCTGACCGACGAAGGGCGACGTTTCTACGAGCAGATCGTGCCGCTGCTAAGCGGACTTGAAGAAGCCGCCGCCTCCGCTTCACAAGGAGCTAGTGCAGTGCGCGGACGCTTGCGCGTGAATATCGATCCGTTCTTTTCGCGCCTGTTCCTTGGACCGCGACTAGGCGCGTTTGTCGAGAAGTACCCCGACTTGCAACTCGACCTGATCACACGCGATCAGCTTGGCGACATGGTCGCCGACGGTTTCGATCTTGCCGTTCGCTTTGGCCAGCCGCGTGAATCCACGCTGATTGCGCGCAAGCTTCTGGAGACACGCGTCATTACCGTGGCATCGCCTGCCTACATCAAGAAACACGGCCGCCCGTTCGCGCCCGCCGATCTCGAACGTGAACCGCACACATGTATCCAGTTCCGGGACCCCGAAACCGGGCGGCCCTTCCAGTGGGAATTTCATCGCGGCAAGAAGAAGATCCTTGTTGCCGCCCGGGGACGCCTGACTGCGAACGACGTGGGCACGATGCACGGCGTATGTCTCGCAGGACATGGGATCGCGCAGGTCCTCGCGCTCGGCACCGAGCAATTGCTAGCCAGTGGCCGCTTGATAGACCTCTTTCCCGATTGGCCCGACGAGACCTTTCCACTCTACGCGGCTTATCCGTCGCGCCATCATGTGCCGGCCAAAGTGCGGGCGTTCTTCGACTTCATCGTTTCATTGACGGGTACGCCGATAGAAAACCTGACTGCGTAGGATAGCTACCAGACCAGCCGGTTCTGAACACGGGCGCCTAAACGTTTTCAATGCCGTCCTTATTCCATACGGACGCAAAATTTCGCGCTAAGAACCGCAAAAAAATAGTTCGCAGAACTGGAATATCTTCAGCATGCCGGCTGTTCTGCGGTTCGCGCCCAGCTTGGGAGCTGATGAACCCTTTTATTCGTTGTCACATATTAATTAGGAATAGAAATCAAAATTAGATAAAAGCCTAATCCTTACCTGCATGGAATAAATGTTTTGTTGCACACGTTCAGACTGGGACGATCGAACGCTGCAAGGAGACGGGCAAGCCGCCGCGACAACCGGCATGTGCGCTCATCCAGCGAATCCATCTCGTCTATTGGCCGGGTGTCGCATACGGAGAGTCGACCTCGACGAACACCAATCGAACCGCAAGAGGAGAACACCCATGAAACTTCAGCAGAGGCTCACTTTGTCAGTGCTACTGGGCGCGGCAGTTGCAACGCTGGCGGCATGCGGCGGCAGTGATTCCAACTCGAACAATGCACCGAATGTCGGCGCGTTCAGATCTACCGTACTGGTCTCCGACGGCAGCACCGCGGCCCCTCACAGCGACGCCAACCTGCAAAACGGCTGGGGTATCGCGTTCAATCCAACCGGCGTAGTGTGGGTCTCCGATAACACCACGAGCAAATCGACGCTGTACGACGGCAACGGTGTCGTACAGTCGCTGGTGGTGACAATCCCGCCGGCGGCGGGCGGCCAGACCGGTGGCCCGACGGGCATCGTCTTCAACACCAGCACCGACTTCCAGGTCACCGCAAACGGCAGCACCAGCAACGCGCTGTTTATCTGGGCGACGGAAGCCGGGACGATTGCAGGCTGGTCGCCCAAGGTGCTGCCGACCTCGGCGGTCAAGGCTTACGACGACGGCGCAGGCGGCGCGGTGTACAAGGGCCTTGCCATTGGCAAGAACGGGACGGCCAACCTGTTGTATGCAACCGACTTCCATAACGGCAAGATCGATGTCTTCGACAAGTCCTTCAACAAGGTGCAACTCGATGGCCCGTTCCAGGACCCCACGCTTCCCGCAGGTTTCGCGCCTTTCGGCATCAGCGCGACGGGCAACACCGTCTTCGTCACCTACGCCAAAGTCGGTCAGGACGGGCGCACGCAGGTGAATGGCGCGGGCAATGGCGTGATCGACACCTTCGATACCGACGGTCACTTCGTCAAGCGCATCGCCACGAACGGGTCCCTGAATTCGCCTTGGGGCATCGCCATGGCGCCGGCGAATTTCGGCGGTGCGAGCAATGACCTGCTGATCGGCAATTTCGGCGACGGCACCATCGATGCGTTCAACCCGGCGACCGGCGCGTTCATCGGCGCGCTGACGCAAGCCGATGGCACGATGATCCAGCAAAAGGGCATCTGGGGTATCTCGTTCGGCAACAACGTCGATAACCAGCCGCTGAATACTCTCTTCTTCGCAGCGGGTCCGAGCCCGACAACCGGTATTTACGGCCGGATCGACGTCGCGCAATAACCCCGGTACGTGTTCCGCCTCGCCGCCGGATCGTAACGGCGGCGAGCGCACAGGTCCTCAGGACAAGACTCGCCCATCGGACTTATGAATCGGGCTTACGAATCCGACTTACAATCGCGGTGCGCAAAAATTGATTCATTTATCCGCACAGGCCGAAATGCCGCGCCGCACAACGGTTGCAAGATTAGCTATCGGGACTTTCACCAACTCTCTTATTTTTTTGGCTTGGTAACCTGCTGCGGTTCTATGCGGACACAATCTGCTGAATGTAAGTTGCCCGGCGCCGAGGGGCCTCGCGCCGGACGAACCCGGGTACTGACCTATCCGGGATGTACTGACCACCTTTGGAGTAAAAACAGTGAAAAAACTGCTCGCGGCTTTGACGATTTCCCTGCTCGCCGTCACATCGATCACCTCCGTCACCGCCAATGCGAAGGATTACTCGACCATCCGTTTCGGCGTTGACGCCTCTTATGCCCCGTTCGAATCGAAAGGTCCGGATGGCAAGCTGGTTGGCTTCGACATCGACCTCGGCAATGAAATCTGCGCACGCCTGCATGCGAAGTGCGTATGGGTGGAAAACGATTTCGACGGCATGATCCCGGCCTTGAAGGCGAAGAAATTCGACGGCGTGCTGTCGTCGATGTCCATGACGCCGCAACGCGCAGAACAAATTGCTTTCTCGAGCAAGCTGTTCAACACGCCGACGCGCCTGATCGCCAAGAAGGGCAGCGGCATCCTGCCGACCGCCGATGGCCTGAAGGGCAAGACGGTGGGCGTGGAACAAGGCACGATCCAGGAAACCTACGCCAAGACGTATTGGGCGCCGAAGGGTGTGACTGTTACGCCGTACCAGAACCAGGACGGCGTCTACGCCGACTTGCAAGCTGGACGCCTGGACGCAGCGCTGCAAGATGCAGTGCAAGCTGAAGTGGGCTTCCTGAAGACGCCGCGCGGTACGGGTTATGAGTTCGTGGGCAAGGATCTGGTCGATCCGGCGATCCTCGGCAACGGCGCGGGTATCGGCCTGCGCAAGGAAGACACCGACCTGAAGGCTCAGATCGACAAGGCAATTGCCTCGATCATCAAGGACGGTACGTACAAGAAGCTTGAAAAGAAGTACTTCGACTTCGACGTGTACGGCAGCTAAGCAGTCCCTAAGCCTTAAGTCCGGAACGCGTTCCGGGCACAGCTTGAGCGCTTGAAAAAACGGGCTCCGCGATAAAACGCGGAGCCCGTTTTGTTTTTGGGTTCTTATGGCGCCTCTGGACGTCTTTTATGCCCGGCGCGGCAAAACCGCCGTTTTCGGCTAAGATCGAACGTCTGGGATCGGAGGCAACAGAGGTAATTGCCAAGTGCTACCTGATGCGGCAGGTGCGCAGCAAGCCGGCGCCCCGTCGCGAACGCTCCGCCCAACTCTCCTGAACACGCCGACACTTTTCCCAAGCGCGACGCGTATCCGAGCGCCGTGCATCGACAATCATGCAAACCAAAACGCACACCCTGATTTCGCCGTCGATTGGCACCACCCGCAATATCCTGAGTTTTCACTACGGCCCGGGCGGCGGCGAAAAGATCTATATCCAGTCCTCGCTGCATGCTGACGAACTCCCCGGCATGCTGGTCGCCTGGCGTCTGCGGCGTCAGCTGGCCGAATTCGAAGCAGCAGGCAAGCTGCGCGGCGAAGTGGTGATCGTGCCGGTATCGAATCCTATTGGGTTGAACCAGAACATGCATGGCACGCTACTAGGGCGTTTCGAGCTGAATAGCGGCCACAACTTCAACCGCAATTTCCACGATCTCGCCGCGCTGATCGCGCCACGCATTGAAGGCCGGCTGTCCGGGGATATCGAATCGAACAAGCTTGCCGTGCGCCGCGCAATGCGTGAGGCGCTGGACGAGCAAAGACCGCACACCGAGCTTGAGTCGCAACGCCTGGCGTTACAGAAGCTCTCTTATGACGCCGATGTCGTGCTCGACCTGCATTGCGACCTCGACGCGGCGCTGCACATCTACACCAACCCGGATATCTGGGACGAAGTCGAGCCGCTGGCGCGATACCTGGATTCGAAGGCGTCGCTGCTGGCGTTGAATTCGGTGGGCAACCCGTTCGACGAGATTCACAGCTTCTGCTGGTCGGATCTGCGCGCCAAGTTCGGCGCGCGTTTCCCAGTGCCGAACGGCGGCATTTCGGTGACGGTGGAGCTGCGCAGCCAGCACGACGTATCGTATGAATTCGCCGATGCCGACGCGCAGGGCATCATCAATTACCTGATCCATCGCGGCGTGATCGATGCAACCGCGCCCGCCATGCCTGAGCTTGTCTATCCGGCAACGCCGCTGGCCGGCGCCGAGCCTATTGTTGCTCCCGTGAGCGGCGTGCTGGTGTTTCGCGCGAAGGTCGGGACGGTGGTCAAAGCCGGCGATGCCATCGCCGATGTCGTCGATCCGCTGACGGATACGGTTACGCCGTTGAATTGCACGACCACCGGCATGTTGTACGCCCGGCAGATTGCACGGTTTGCGACTGCGGGAATGGAGGTGGCCCGGGTCGCGAGCGCTACTGCGTACAGGACGGGGTCGTTGTTATCGGCGTAGAAAGTTGAAGGGGCAAAACTAAAAATCCAAAACCAAAAGTCTAAAAGCAAAAGGGCTACCAAAAGCGGTAGCCCCAAAATTCCAACACCCCTTTAAAACTTAAAATAACAGCTACGGGTCCTGCGGCCACCCCATCGAGCGATGGTCCTCGGGGCCGCCGGTCCGTTTCCGCCTATGCAGCCTGTGCAATCAGGCTTTCTGTTCGCGGCTGTAACATCGCCACGTGTTCGAGCACCGTCGGTTCCGGCACTTCGTTAGTCGATACAACACTCAACTCCAACAGCGCGGTCTCGAGGCTCGCCTGACGGGCAGCCGCCGCTTTCTTGGTCTTCCCCGCGCGTGACGGCGGCTGACAAGCCCCGCACACCACGTTTTCTTGCAAATCATGTTTGTGCGCAATGAACTTTCCAGTGCAGCGGCAGCATTTGGTGAGCTGCAGCATGCCTGCATCGAAGAAGCGCACAAGGGTCCAGGCCCGCGTCAAATCAAGTACTGCCTCGACATCGCTATTCCTGCAATGTTCGAGATACAACCGATATCCCTTCGTCAGGGCATCGAGGTGCGAACAGCCTGCTTCTTTCTTCAGGAACATGTACGTGTTGTAGAAGAGCGAAGCGTGAATATTCGCCAGCCACGTCATATACCAGTCAGCCGAGAAAGGCAGCATGCCCTTCGGCGGCGATACGCCCTTCACCTCGCGATACAACCGGATCATCCGGTCACGCGACAGCGTCAGTTCACTTTCGAGCACCTGCATCCGCGCCCCGAGTTCGATCAATGCGATCGCGCGGAAAACTTCTTGTGCATCTTCTGTGAGGCTCTTCTTAAGCATGGCGCGCTCTCGTGCTTAGAGGAACTGTTCTGCTGGCTGGCCGGCCAGCAAGATGGCTGCGTGCGTCGGCGCGATATCCGCATGCTTCGCGGGCGACGTCAGAGCGGCCAGCATGGTGTGATCGTTGAAGCGGAAAAAACACAGCAACTGGTCGGAAGCCGCCAGCTTGACAACCTGCGCGAGCGTCAGCCCGGACAGAAGGTCGGCGAGTTCCTTAGACAAACCCAGTCGAAACATCCCGATGGCACGGTCATCTCTCAGCATGCGCTGCGCGAGCATGATGTACGACAAGTTGATTTCTCGAATCGAGTCCAGCGTTTCGCGACCGTTCATGATTTTCCCGCGTTCGATATAAACCCCGAGTACCCTGCCAGCATTTTTTGCCAGCTATCTTTTTGCCTAGCCAAACGTTTGTTTTGTTCGGCTACGTTTAAACTTTGTTTCAGTGAGTTACATCTTGTAACAACACTGTGAAACGGATTGTAAGTACGACGCAGCGGGAAATCAAGAACATCTCAATAATAAATTTCCATAAAACAACAAACAAAATTGGTAACTTTTTCTTGAAACTGTAACAAGCAAGTGTGACCGATTTTTGGCCGCTATTTTGAGGCGAAACGGACCGGCTCAATTGACAGAGGGTTCGCTTGTCGATTGATTTCGTGGGGAAAAAACGGATGGGGCGGAGAGACGGTTGACAAGCTCGACGAATTAATCGGATTGTGAAGAACCGTCAAGTTGTTACAACTATCCAGTCAGCCTTGGGGAATGGCGGCTAAGGAAAACCCGGGCATATAAACTGTCATCTCGCTTTCATTTTTGACGCGGAAATTTAACCATTGGGACGTCGAGCGAACACCGGAAGGAATATGTTGCCCCGAGTTGTAACAGGGTCTGCGGAAACTATGAAGCCGGCGGGTCGATAGATAACCCGTCTTCCGCGCGGCGCCACTTCCGCATGTAGAGCGCTTAAAGAAAGACGTGCGCGACGCCGCCGGTTTTGCACCGCTAGTGCTGTGGCACGCCTTCACGCCATTCAGCCCAATGCGTTGCAATCTCCTGTACCAGCGGATTGCCCGCCCGATACAAATTGTCGATAGCCGGCGTGAAACCGCCCTGAGATGCGTAATTGAGGAGATTGTCGGAGGCGGATTGCCCGTCGTAAGGCCGGTCGAAATCCGAACCCGCACGCACGGCCGCCACCCGGTTCAAATCCACGCGATGCACACTCGCCGCCCGCGACAACGCCTCGTACGTTGCGTTGTCCTCCTGCTGCGTCGTGCAATACACGCCGTGACCGTCGGTCACGAGCTTCGTCCAGTCGCGCGCCCTCTCGCCGATGTACTTCCCCGACCACCATGTATCGCCTGCCAGCGTGTCGCACTGGATCACCTTGGGCGGCTGGTTCGCCGGCGCGTAGCTGAACTTGGCGCGCGCGGTCTGCGCTTCGGGGCTATCGGCGAGCGTTACATTCTTCGATAAAGCATAGGCTGCATCGGCCAGAGCCGGATTTAGCTGGAACACCTCGGTCTTGTAATCGAACGGAGGTTTCTCGGTCGGGCCTTTCGTATTGATACCGATAAAACCGCTCGGCCAGCTATCCGGCTTTTCACGCGCATCGAGCTCCCACTGGATACCGAAATCGACAAGATATTTTGCCCACGCAGCGGACCCGATCGTGCCTTGCGCCGGGTCGATACCCGCGATCCCCGCGATCATGAAATAGGTTCGGCGCAGATCGAATTTATTGGAGAACGTGAGCGCCATCAGCGAAGCCGCCGCGTTTGCGTGGCCCATGCCGGTGGTCGTCACGCAGACCTCGTGCCGATTGCAATTCACGACCGGATAATCCGGAGATAGTCCGGCCACGTGAATGGCCTTCCAGGGGCCGAGCTTGGCGAGCCAGACCTGGCCCTCAGGGCCGAACATGGAAATGATCATGACCTTGACGGGCTGGCCGTGATGGCCGCCAAAACCATTGTCGCTGCCGAAGTTATCCGAATCCTGCGCAAACGTTGACGCGCACGCGCTGAACAAAAACGCAGCCGTCGCGGTTGCCAGGCTCAATGCAGGAATCCGGGTGACGGCACGGGAGACTGCACGGCGGCGGCTGCGATTGGAAACGAGAGAGTCGAGCGACGAACGGAGGATCGATTTCATCTTGGCGGCACCGTAAGTGGAAGGAGAACGCGAGGTGAAACACACGACAGGAAGCCGGACTGGACCGTGCGGCAATCTGGCCGGTAAGCTTGGACCCTTCAGTACCGCTTGCCGGACGCTCCTGCGTTGAGCGCATTATAGAGGGACGATGTATGCCGTTGTAAGAGACATAGAATGTTCCGGTAACAGCTCTCAAGCACTAGTCTTGCTGATTCGTTTGCCCGCTTGTTTGTTGTCGAATCCACTTGTCCGCAAGGCATCCATGTCCAACACTGCCGCTTCACGAATGATCGATGCGTTTCACGCCAGCCGTGTCGAGGACCGTCAGCACGTCGAGTTGTGGCTCGAGGCGACCGGCGACAGCGCCGTCGCACTCGAGGCGTTGTGGTCCGAGGGTGAACATCATCGGGGACATGCGCGCGCGGCCATGGACCGGCTGGTCGCGCTGGCGGACACGCACGGAGTCATGCTCTCGCTCGTGCCGCGTCCGCTCACGCAAAAAGGAGAAGACCCCGCCACGCCATCCGTCGATCACACCGCGCCTGGCAGCGCCGCGCTCGAAGCGTTTTATGGCCGGCTGGGATTCGAACGTTCCGGGGGCAAGTTCGAAGGCTCGCCAGTGATGGTGCGCTCGCCGCGTTGATCGGCGTGCGTGTCAGTTGAGGGATCGCCTGAGGCATCGCCGCGTTGATCGCCCTTCAAGGCTGTATCCAGCTCTTCCGTATCGCCGCCTTTCACGATCACGAAATTGCGCTGCGGATTCGCTATCTCGATGCCGCGCTCCTTGAAGCGATCCACAATGCGCCGGTTGAATTCACGCTGCACGCCCCAGCGCGCAGTATCGCGACACTGGATCTGGCCGGCCAGCGTGACGCTGGAACCATCGACCGCGTCCACGCCCCACAAGCTGAAGTCGGAGATGATGCCGTCCTTGAACGCATCGTCTTCACGCAGCGACGCCCCGATCTCCTTGAGGGTATCCGATGCCAGGTCCACGTCTTCCCCGAGCGCGATACTCACGCGCACCGCGGCATTGCCAATGCCGCGATTCGTGTTGTTCACCGTCGATACCGAACTGAACGGCACGGTAAACAGCGACCCGTCACCGCCCCGCAAACGCACGGTGCGGATCGACAGATATTCGACCGTCCCCGACACGCCCGCGAGCGTGACCGAGTCGCCCACTTGCATCGCGTTCTCCATCAACAGGAAGATGCCGGTGATCAGGTCCTGCACGAGCTTTTGAGAACCGAAACCCAGCGCTACGCCGAAGATGCTCGCGCTCGCGAGCAACGGCGCCGTGTTCACGCCGATCTCGCTTAACCCGGTCAACACAACGACCATCGCGATCACGATAAACAGCGCGCTACGCATCATGGGCAGCAGCGTGGTAAGACGCGCGGCCCGCAAGCGGTCGCCGCTGTTGGTCCACGTTTCAAGCCGTTGCTCGACCATCACGTTCGCGCCTTCCCACACGATCACGGCGAACGCTGCTGCGACCCCGATCGTGATGAGCGCCGATGCAAGCCGATGACCCACGCCGCCCGATGAGAACAGTGACAGGACGTGAAGCCCCCAGACCTGCAGCAACGTCAGCAAGGTTACGACGACGATCGCCGTCCTCACGACACGCCGCATCAGCGGGTAATAGCGATACGCGTGCTGGTGCACGATCGACTTGCTCGCCAGGTCGTCATCGCCACCCGCGGTATGAAAGAGCCGGCCTAGCGCACCGAACGCCACAATGGCGACCACGCGGGCCGCAACCAGCACGAGCACCGAGACGCCGAACAGATGAAACAGCGTGCGATAGCCGTTGTGTACATCGAGCGCCCAGACGAACCACAGCGCGAGCACGAAGAACACGGCGAGCCCGGCCCAGACATCGGCGATCCAGTTACCCAGCAGTACGAATGAACGACGCCCCTTGACGCTCTCGCGAATCCACGCAGCCACCGGTACGCGGCACTTGAGGATCACGATAGCGATCAGCACATGCGCGACCAGCGCGACTGCCTTGAGGATGGCATCGTGCGCGGTATCGGTCATGCCCAGCGGCTCCGCAGCCTCAGCGAGCGCCGAGCCCGCTCCCGCCACCCACACGATGCGCACCAGCCAGTCGTGCGCGAAGCGCGCTGCGTCGTCGCTGATCTGGATCAGGCGCAGACCCGGCGCGCGCGGTGCGATGAAAAAATCGGTGGCGATCACAATGCCCCGGCACACCAGGTACACATCGATCAGCGCGGCGACGGAACGGCCTTGCGGCGTCGTGTCGTCGATGAAAATGGACATCAGCACCGCCGCCACGGCCGTGAACACGATCAGCGGCGCCAACGCGAGCGAGCCGTGAAGGACAGCGCTCGGCAACCGCTGCAAGAGCGTCCAGTGACGCGCTGCATGGCGCACGCCACGGGCGGTATCGGTCTTGCGCTCGGCGACCTCGATAGCCGCCTCGTTGCCCGAACGGTCCGCGACGGCCTCGGCGCGAACGGCAGCGCGCTCCTCCTGCGCAAGCTCGGGCTTGGCTGCATCCACGTCCACGATCCCGCGAGCCGCGATCCGCGCGCGCAGCCGGCGCAGCCATCGTGAACTCAGGTATTCCAGCAGCAGTGCGGGTAACAAAGAGATGGAGATCGACCAGATCACCTGGCCGACGAGATCCCGGCCGCTGGCGGTCGCGGTGCGCTGGTGCCACCATCGCATCACCGAGCCGTAGTCGAGCAGCGCAGTAACGGAGCGGCGCAAGCCGCCGCTCAGCTCGACGAGCCAGCCACCCGCCTCATGTGAAATCTGCGACGCCAGACCGTTGCTCGTGAGGGATTTCGCCAGCACGCTCGCGGCGCCCGATGCGCCGCTCGCAGCCGACGCGGTCGCCGTCGCCGGGCTCGCTGAGGCGGCCTGTACGGGCGTTGCAAGCGCTCCAGCAGCCGCGACGGCGCGCAGTGTGTCTTCGATCTGGCTGCGGCGTGCAGGGTCGTTGAGGACCGCCAGCGCGGCGCGCGCCTGTTCGGGGGTCAGCGTGACCGTTGAAGAACCAGGGACTGGATGGGCAGCGGTGGCTGCATTCGCGGCAGGGGCGAGCGTGCTGCTCAGGACGCCAAGAAAAACCAGGACAACGAGAACAATTTTGCGCATGGGCGAGGATGAGGAACTCGGTTAGGAAAACCGCCACGGATGCGCCCGGCCGGCAGCGCGATTGAACCTGCGGTGATCACTCTCAAGCTGGAATGGTTCGTGCATCAAACATCTGATCAAAACTACCGGAATCGCGTATGCATGTCCAAATTACGCGCACTAAACGATCCACGCGACCCATTCGAATGGGCCTTTCCGCTGCAGCGCTGGCGCTGTCGGCGACCGGACTGCTGTTAGCACTTCTCGCGCCCGGGCGAGCCTCGGCCGCGGAGCGCGCCAATCTTGAGCGGGCCGCGAAGCCCATCCCGCCATCGGCTGCAGCAGTGAACAAGCACGTTGACAGCGTTGCACCGCCGGATGAAGGCACCACGTTGCTCCCTGCCAGCGGCGACACCCAGCTTCCCGCGACACCCGATACCCCACGACCGCACTATGGCCGGCCGCCTGCGCATTTGCCGTGATTGTGGATCTTGCACGGCATCGTGAAGTTTAGGGGAATTGTGGTTGGGTGCTTATGTACAACACCAGGTACGTCATCAAGCGCGCGCCTCAGCCACGCGCGGAATATCCGGTTCGAAGAAGACCCAACGCGCTTCGGGAAACGCGCGTTGCAGATCTGCTTCGATCACATTGATAGCATCGACCATCGCGCGGCCGCTGTCGTAATCCACCATCTCCGCTTGCACGGCGACCACGATCTGCTTGCCCCACTGCAGCGTAATCAGGTTGATCACGCGAACAATTTCCGGGCGCGCGCGCAAGTGAGCATCGATAGCCCGGCGCACTTCCGGACTCGCCGATTCCCCGACGATCATCGACTTCACCTCGCGGGCGACCAGATACGCGATCACCATGAGCAGCACGCCGACGCCAATCGAACCCGCAGCGTCGTACACAGGATTGCCGGTGATCATGGTCATGAGCACGGCGCAGAACGCGATTGCCAAACCCGCCAGCGCAGCAACGTCTTCGCCTGTGACCACGATCAATTCGGACTCGCGTGTCTCGCGAAACCATCGCCAGAGGGACTTGTTTCCAGACGTCTTGCGAATCTCGCGCAACACGCCGGCCAGCGAAAACGATTCGAGCACAACCGATACCCCTAGCACGACGAGCGCGACAATCGGGTTACTGACCACTTCATGCCCGGCGATCCGATGCACGCCTTCATACACCGAAAACGCGCCGCCGACGAAGAACAGCAGCAGCGCGACGAGCATGGAATAGAAGTAGATTTCGCGGCCCGAACCGAGCGGATGCAGCACGTCGGCAGGCGCCTGGGAACGCTTGAGTCCGAACAGCAGCAAGAGCTGGTTGCCGCAGTCAGCGGTGGAGTGAATGGCCTCGGCAAACATGGAGCCGGAACCGGTGAACGCGGCCGCGCCAAACTTGCAGACGGCGATGCCAAAGTTGGCTGCGAGCGCGTAAAAAATGGCTTTCGGCGATTCTTCTTTCATCGTGCTCCTGGCGGACGGGGGTCAGGGACGCTCTCGGGAATTCAACCTCGCGGGGTTCCGGCTACAGGCGCGCTATACGACTTCCACGCGGCCCGCTCCATCGATCATTTCTCCAATCACGGCCGCCTGATCAAAGCCGTCCGCGCGGAAGATGGCGAGCACTTCGTCGACTGCCTCGGGCGCGCACGACACCAGCAAGCCGCCTGAAGTCTGCGGGTCGGTGAGCAGATTTCGGGCCACATCGTGCAATGACGACGACAGCGTGATGTCGTGCCCGTAAGCAGTCCAGTTGCGCCCGGATGCGCCGGTGACCACGCCCGCTTTCGCAAACGCCTCGACGCCGGGAAGCCACGGCAAGTCGGCGTATCGCAGGCGTGCAGTGAGCCCGGCGCCGCGGCTGAGTTCCAGCGTGTGACCGAGCAGGCCGAAGCCGGTTACGTCGGTGAGCGCGTGCACGGGGTCGAGTAGAGCCAGATCCGCGCCCGGGCGATTGAGCTTGGTCGTGGCGGCGATCATCGCGGCGTAGCCGGCGGCATCGAGTTGATCCTTCTTTAGCGCCGCCGACAACACGCCCACGCCGAGCGGCTTGCCAAGGATCAGCACGTCGCCGGGGCGAGCCGACGCGTTACGCTTCACGCGCTTCGGATGCACGATCCCAATTGCCGCGAGGCCATAAATGGGCTCGACGGAATCGATTGAATGACCGCCCGCGAGCGGGATGCCTGCTTCGGCGCAGACCGACTCGCCGCCCTTCAGCACGGCCGCGATCACCTCGTGCGGCAGCACGTTGATCGGCATGCCGACGAGCGCGAGCGCGAGGATCGGTTTGCCGCCCATGGCGTAGACATCGGAGAGCGCGTTGGTCGCGGCAATACGGCCGAAGTCGAACGGGTCATCGACAATCGGCATGAAGAAGTCGGTGGTGGCAACAATCGCCTGCTCATCGTTCAAACGATAAACCGCCGCGTCGTCGGCGGTGTCGTTGCCGACCAGCAAGTCGGGGAAAAACGGCAATGGAACGCTGCGTTTCAACAAGTCGGCAAGGACGCCCGGCGCGATCTTGCAACCGCAGCCGCCACCGTGGGACAGGCTGGTCAGTCGGGGCGACGGGGTTGAATTCAGCTTGAGATCAGTCATTCGCGGTTATCCGGCAAAGTGGCGTGTGGCCGATATTATCGTGCTTGTCGCCTGAGAACGTGGTGACCCGCGAGTCGCGCTTGCCGATTCAGGCGTAACTCGCATAAAGCATGAAGGCGCCGTTCACGCGGTACACTTCACGTCACGGTCTGATGCCGTGTTTCAATATCCGTCAACCGCTCTGTGCCATCTACTGCTATCCGCATGAAATCCTGCATGAAATCTGGACCTCTCGTATTCGGCTTGATCCTCTGCGCATCGATCGTTCAATTCAGTCACGCGCAGACAACGAAAACGCCCGATCCCTTGAAAGAAGACTACGCGTACCTGACCCGCATGCACGTCCCTGACCCGGTGATCCGCTGCGTGGCCGCGTTTGATCGATGGGTCGCCATGACGCCCAAGTACGACACGTTCATCGTCCCGGACCGGCGCGTGCTGCGCGCCAAGGTCGACAACGACACCACCATCTTTAGTGCGGTCAACCCCATACCCGTAGACGAGGTCATCGCCATGCGCGCGTTCGCCAAAGTCCGCGGAAAGTCGCAATGGACGCGTGTAGACAGCCGCTGCGGCGTGCGCGAAGGCCGTGTGGTCGGCGTGTCGCTGACCCCAAATGTAAGGCCGCAGATCGTTCGGTAACAGCGCCGGAGGCGAAAGGCTTCAGCGCCTTTCGCGAATATTTCCAATCATACTTTTCCTTACAAACGCAAACGGCTTGTCATTTATCTAATTGCTAAATTGATTTCACGGATTTCACTTGGAGAAACCGATGAAACGATTAGCAATTCTTGCCACGCTCGCAGTACTCCTCGGCAGCACTCTTGGCGGTTGTATCGTCGTACCGGATGGCGGTGGATACCATCATCACGACTACGGCCGTTATTAAGCATGCTGCCAAGCGTGGCTTAGCTGGATAAAGCTTCAAACCAAACAACAAGCGCGAAGGAAACCAACATGTTGACACTCAAAAAAAGCTTGGCAGTCGCATCGCTCGCGGTGGCGGCAGCAACGAGTCTCGGCTTCACCACTACTGCGTCCGCCGACGAGCACTTCCGTCCCGGCTATGTTCATGTAGACAGTCGTGGCTGGCATGGCGACCGGTATTACGATGGGCATCGCTACTGGGAACGGCGCGAGTGGGAACGCCATCACGCGCCGCGTAATTACGGCCCTCCGCATCGTTACTATTGATCGTTGAGCGGCTGCGTTTGCAGGCCTTAACAGGCCTTAAAAGCGAAAAAGCCAGGGACGTCCCTGGCTTTTTCGTTTTCGGCCGGCTTAAAGCAGCGCGCCTTGATCACGCGCTGGCAGTCTCACGCCATTTGCGGGTATCGCGTAACGGCGGCGCACCGAACAGGCGGCTGTACTCGCGGCTGAATTGCGATGCGCTCTCATACCCCACGCGATGCGCCGCTGTTGCTGCATCGGTCATGTCGATCATCATCAGGCGGCGCGCTTCCTGAAGCCGCAACTGCTTCTGGTATTGAAGCGGGCTCATCGCCGTGACGGCCTTGAAATGATGATGCAGCGACGACACGCTCATATGCACGTCGCGAGCAATCGACTCCACGCGCAACGGCTGATCGAAATGCTGACGCAGCAGCATGATCGCCTTTGCAATGCGCTGCGTCTGGCTGTCCTGCAGCGCAATCTGGCGCAAGCGCGCGCCGGGACCGTTCATCAGCAGCCGATACAAAATCTCGCGCTTGACCAGCGGCGCGAGAATCGGAATGTCCTCGGGCGTGTCGAGCAGGCGCAGCAAGCGCAACACGGCATCCATCAGCGACGTGCCGAGGCGGTTCACATAAAGACCGCGCGAAGCGTCCGCGGGCGTCGACGGCGGCAGGCTTTCGTCGCGGATCAGCTTGGTGATTTCCTCGACATCGAGGTCAAGCCGCATGCCTAAGTACGGCTTGTCCTCGGTCGCGCCGGTCACCTGCCCCATCACCGGCAGATCCACCGATGAAACCAGATAATGCATGGGGTCGTACACATACAGTTCGTCGCCCACCATGATCCGCTTCGATCCTTGCGCGATCACGCCAAGCGCCGGCGTCTGGATGCCGTGACTCGGGCCGCCGCAATGCACGATCCGATGCAGGAACAAACCGTGCACCGCCGTCTGGCATGTACCGGTGGTATCCGCCGTGAAGCGATCCAGCAACGCGACAAGATCGAGCCGGGCGTGATCGAGGCCTGGATCAAGCGGCGCGGAGGCAGCATCACCATTGACAGCGTGATCAGTGTGGTTCGTAGAGTCGATGGCGGAATCCGCCGTCTCATTCAGGGCCATGATTCGCAGATAGTGAGTTTGCTCGGCTGTTGCCCGGAAACGGCCACAGTCATGCAAGGATGGAGAAGAGTTGCCGTCTGTCAGGTGCCGACCGGATGCCATTCAGCTTCGATTGAAATGCTAATGGCGATCAATCGCGCATTGCCGGCGAATGGCATCCAGCTTACTCGCGCCCGCGTGTTTTCGCCCAGCGCTACACACGGCGTTTGCAGGATCGGGCAATGATCCGACAGGATCAGGCTAGCCACGCTTCGCGGCACAGGCAGATACTGCTTCATCGCGGCGTTGCTGAAACACCGAACGGGCGTTCGGTTGTTCGGTCGCGAAGCGGCCAGCGTAAAGCTTACAGGCCGCTAGTTCAGGATGAATTCTAAGGGACCCAGCATGCGTAACAGAAAATTCGGCAATACCGGCTTGTTCGTTTCGGAATTGTGCCTCGGTACGATGACATTCGGCGAAGGCGGCATGTGGACCAATATTGGCGGCCTGAAACAGGCGGACGCGGACAAACTCGTGGGCCGCGCGCTGGACGCGGGCATCAACTTCATCGATACCGCCGACGTCTACGCCGACGGTACATCGGAGATCATGACCGGCCAGGCGCTTAAAAACCTGAAAGTGCCGCGAGAAAACGTGGTGGTTGCCACCAAGATCCACGGCGAAACCGGCACGAAGGGCATCAACTCGCGTGGTGCGTCGCGGTATCACATTATCGACGGCGTGAAGGCGAGCCTGAAACGGCTGCAACTTGATCACATCGATTTGTATCAGCTGCATGGCTTCGATACCGCCACGCCTATCGAAGAAGCGCTGCGTGCACTCGATAACCTCGTGCAGCACGGTCATGTTCGGTACATCGGCGTATCGAACTGGGCAGCGTGGCAGATCGCCAAGGCGCTTGGCATTTCGGAGCGGCTCGGCCTGGCGCGCTTCGAGTCGCTGCAGGCGTATTACACGATTGCCGGACGCGACCTCGAACGTGAAATCATCCCGATGCTGAAGAGCGAGAACGTCGGCTTGATGGTCTGGAGTCCGCTTGCCGGCGGTCTGCTGAGCGGCAAATACAAGCGCGACGGCAGTTCAGCGGAACCGGGCCGGCGCACGAACTTCTCGTTTCCGCCGGTGAACATGGATCGTGCATTTGATTGCATCGATGCCATGACCAAAATGGCCGAAGCCAAGGGCGTGACCGTGGCGCAAATCGCGCTCGCGTGGCTGCTGCATCAGAAGGCGGTGACGAGCGTGATTGTCGGGGCGAAGCGGATCGAGCAACTCGACGACAATATCGCGGCGACGCAAGTGAAGCTGAACGACGACGAACTCGCCGCACTCGACGAAGTCAGCCAACTTGCCAGCGAATATCCGGGCTGGATGTTTGCACGTCAGGGCGAATATCGCTTGAAGCAGTTGAAGGAATCGAGCGGGGAATAGCCGGTTGTTTAGTTAGCCACGTGTTGAAACGGCAAGGTCATGAGCACCGACTCGTGATACTTGCCGTCTATTTTTAGCGAACGCGGTTCACGCGCGTACTCGACGAACCCGACCGAGCGATACAGCCGTTGCGCCGCTTCGTTGTGCGGCGCAACCGTCAGCTGGACTTCCTCCACCACCGTGCGTGCGTGGCTCAGGACGGCTTGCACGAGAGCAAGTGCCAATCCGGTCCCGCGCGCTGCCGGGCGCACGTACATGCCCACCAGCGAGCCCTTGTGCCGCTGTTTGGCGCCTTGCTGTACCACCAGTCCGGCGACGCCGGCCAGTTCGCTGCCGTTTTCGCTTCCGTTGTTCAAAAAACCGCCGAACACGGCAGAATTCACGATCCGCTGCTCGAACCACGCAAGTGGTTGCTCGGCTTCGTCTTCCCATGCCGATCCGAAACCATCGGGGTGCCGGGCGAGACCTTCGAGCCTGATATCGCGATATGCGCTGGCATCGGAGGCAGTGAGACGGCGGATGGTGAATGGCATGGACATGAGAACCTTGAGCGGTGACTGGGCGCGCGGGAACGCTGGTAAAAGCGCCAGTTTCGCACGCGCGGCGCGCCCGCTCCAAGCCGGATTGCCCAAGCCATCGGCCTAGATGATCGGCTTGCCGCCCGTCACCGCGATCGTCGCGCCGGAGATGTAACTCCCTTCATCCGATGCCAGCAGCACATATGCTGCCGCCAGTTCGGCCGGCTGCCCGGGGCGTTTCATCGGCACTTGCGAGCCGAAATTCCTGACCTGCTCGGGTTTCATCGTCGATGGAATCAGCGGTGTCCAGATCGGCCCCGGCGCCACGCCGTTCGCGCGGATGCCCTTCTCCGCCAGCAACTGCGCGAGGCCACCCGTAAAGTTCTGGATAGCGCCCTTCGTGGTGGCATACGCGATCAATCCGGGATTCGGACTATCCGCGTTCACCGACGTCGTGTTGACAATCGCGCTGCCCGGTTGCATGTGCGGCACGGCGGCTTTCGTGATGCGGAACATCGCGCCGATATTCGTCGAAAAGGTCTTGTCCCATTCTTCGTCGCTGATGTCCTCGAGGCTGTCGTAGACCATCTGGTAAGCGGCATTGTTGACGAGCACATCGATGCGCCCGAACGACTCCACGGTCTTCGCGACCAGTTCGCGGCAAAACGCGTGGTCAGTGATATCGCCGGGCAGCAGCAGCGATTTCCGGCCCGCTTCCTCGACCCAGCGAGCGGTTTCTTTCGCGTCCTCGTGCTCGTTCAGATAGGCGATGGCGACGTCCGCGCCTTCCCGGGCGAACGCGATCGCCACCGCGCGGCCGATGCCGCTGTCCGCGCCGGTGATCAACACAATCTTGCCGTCAAGCTTGCCCGAACCCTTGTAGGTTTTCTCGCCGTGATCGGGCGCGGGATTCATCGGCGCGCTATGGCCGGGTTGCGCGTCCTGCTGCTGGTCCGGGAAGGGTGGTTTGGGATAGGAAATCTGGGCCATGGCGGTCTCACAGAAAACGATTGATGGAAGACCAGGATTCAGCAAGCAGCGGACCCAAGGAAAGATGAACATTTCGCGGGTTTCGCTAATGGCGCGCGTTCGTAGCCAAAACCTTTATCCGCATTCCAGATATAGCCTATCCACGTTATCGCGTTGCGCGATACCCGACAGTGCGCAAGACTGTGTCCACAAAATCAACGCGCATTCAGGAGACATTCATGCGTACACAAGTCGGCATTATTGGCGCGGGTCCTGCGGGCCTCCTGCTCTCCCATCTTCTCCATCTTCGCGGCATTGAATCGGTCGTGCTCGAGGCACGCAGCCGCGGCGATATTGAATCCACCATCCGTGCAGGCGTTCTCGAACAAGGCACGATGGACCTGCTGAACGAGGCGGGACTCGGCGCACGGATGCTGGCCGAAGGCGCGGTGCATCACGGCTTCGAACTCGCGTTCGAAGGGCAACGAAAGCGCATTGCACTGACCGAGCTCACTGGCCATTCGATCACCGTCTACGCTCAGCACGAAGTCATCAAGGATCTGGTCGCCGCGCGGGTGGCAGCCGACGGCGCGTTGAAATTCGGCGTCACCGACGTGTCGTTACACGACTTAGACGATGGCGCCGGCACTACCCGTCCCAGCATCCGCTACAGACACGAAGGGTTCGAGCACGAACTGGAGTGCGACTTCATTATTGGCTGCGACGGCTCGCAAGGTGTTGCACGCGGGTCGATGCCCCAGGCAGGGAGGCACGACTATCAGCGCATTTATCCGTTCGGCTGGTTCGGGATCCTGGTCGAAGCGCCGCCTTCGGCGCACGAGTTGATTTACGCTCGCCACGATCGCGGTTTTGCGCTTATCAGCACCCGCTCGCCGAATGTGCAGCGCATGTACTTCCAATGCGACCCGAAAGAATCAGTCGATGCCTGGTCCGACGACCGCATCTGGTCAGAACTCCATGCACGCGTCGACACGCTCGATGGCTGGCAGATCACTGAGGGGCGGATTTTCCAGAAGAATATTGTCGGCATGCGCAGCTTTGTCTCCACGCCGATGCAATCCGGCAAGCTGTTCCTCGCCGGCGACGCCGCGCACATTGTCCCGCCCACCGGCGCAAAGGGTATGAATTTAGCGGTATCCGACGTTCGTATCCTCACCGTCGCCTTGCAGGCGTTCTACGAAGAAGGGACGAGCGACAAGCTGGATCGCTACACCGAAACTGCGCTAAAGCGCGTCTGGCGCGCGGAGCATTTTTCGTGGTGGATGACCCGGATGCTGCACAAGCTCGACGACAGCTCGCCATTCGAACAACGCCTGCAAGTGGCCGAGCTCGAACACGTGACTACGTCACGCGCCGCCGCCACGGCGCTGGCTGAAAATTACGTCGGCAGCGTCGCGGTTTAGTTGGCGAGTAGCGGCGCGCTAAGCGGCTTAGTGGTAACGCCACTTAGCCACGGTGGCAGCGTTTTTCGCGCTGGTTAAAGCACCGCCACAACCCGGATATCGCCCTCGATAGACGGCACGACCTGCCCGCCCACGCGCCGAAAGGTTATCGACACGGTCTTGTCGCCGACCCGCAACTCACCAATCTCCAGCCAGTCGATACCATCGGGCAACTGCGGCCGGTCGATACGCACTTCCTGCCGCTCGGCATCGATCGTGACCCCGAGACAAGCCTCGAGGATCATGAACGGCGACCCGGCTGCCCAGGCTTGCGGCAGACACGCGACCGGATAGCCGATCGGCCGCTCGCCACGTTGCCGGGTGAAGCCGCAGAACAGCTCGGGCAAACGCATGTCGAACGTGACCGCCGCTTCGAACAATGCCTGCAACAAGCGCACCGCGCCGCTGCGGTCACCGTAGCGCGCGAGTCCGCGAGCGCACATGGCGCTGTCGTGCGGCCAAACGGAGCCGTTGTGATACGACATCGGATTAAACCGCGGCTGGCCTGCCGCCAGCGTACGGACGCCCCAGCCGGTGTTGAACAAGGTCGACTCAAGCTGGCGCGCGACTGCTTCACCGCGGCTGCGCTCGACGAGATCGAAGGCCAGCAAGTGTCCCGCATTCGATGCCAACACCTTGCACAACTCGCCCTTGCCATCGAGCGCAATCCCGTAGAACTCCGACTCGGGCATCCAGAACATGGTTTCCACGCGCTCGCGGATGTTTTGCGCGCGTTGCTCGAAGTCCGTCGCCTGATCCGGTGCGTTGCGCTGCCTTGCAAAGCGCGCCATGGTGGCGAACGCGGTGGATGCATAGGCCTGAACCTCAACGAGTGAGATTGGCCCGATGGGGAAACTGCCGTCGGCGTGAAACACGGAGTCGCCGCTGTCTTTCCAGCCTTGGTTGGCAAGCCCCGCTTCGGTTGCGCGCTGATAGCTCAGCAGGCCGAATTCGTTCTTGTCGCAATGACGCGCGATCCATTGCGCCGCGAGTTGCAGCGCGGGCCACAATTCATCGATCAGCGCCGTATCACCCGTGCGCTCGGCGTACGCGCCGGCCAGCGCGACGAACAGCGGCGTGCTGTCGACCCCGCCGTAGTACATCGCAAACGGCACTTCGCCCGTCGCAGCCATTTCGCTATTGCGGGTCTCGTGCATGATCTTGCCGACTTCCGCATCACGAAATGCGGAGTCCTCGCGCGCCTGATGCGCCGCGAGAAAGCGCAGCACGCCACGAGCAAGAGACGGATCGATCCACAACATTTGCAGCGACGTAATGATGGCGTCGCGGCCGAAAGCCGTGGAAAACCAAGGAATACCCGCGTACGGATACGGTCCCGTTTCAAGATCAGTCGTCAGCAAACCAAGATCCGCGAGCGAACGATCGATCCATTCGCTGAACAGCGGATTGCTCGAGCGCACGCGTGCCACTGAACGCCGCCGCTCGCGCATGCGCCGGTGGGCATCGACAAGCGCCTCGCGAATCGCCGGCCGCCCCGATTCCGGCGCACATTCGGCGCCTTCCTCCGCGATCTTCTTGCTTTCCGCGCTGGCATCGCTCAACGCGTGGGTAACGGCCGTGATCGACAAATAGATCGACATGGCGGTTTCCGACTGGATTCGCAGTACGTAATCCGCGCGATTGACCGAGAGCGAATGCGGCGCAGGCGAAAACTGGATGCGCGCGGTCCGCTCGACTTCGTCCAGACCCGTATAGCGCAATACGACCTCGCCGTTTTCGATGCACGGTTCGCGCATGGTTCCGCGTTTCGGGCGCGTGGAGCCGCGCACCTCGAACATGTCGTGGAAGTCGGCGGCGAAGTTGATGGAAAGCGGCACGGTGGCTGGTTCCGTGCCGTAGTTGGTCAACACAATGGCTTCGTGCAGCACGTGCCGCGACAACACACGGCGGCGCTCGACGTGGATCACACCCTCAGGCGTGCTCGCCCCGCCGATGAGCGGTAGCGGCCGGTTGGTCAAATGCGCGGTAAACACGGCGTTGTCGCTCGACACGCTGCCCGACAGAAGCGACGGCGAACGCCCGCCGAAGGTCAGGCGCAACTGCGACAACACGCGGGTGTCATTCACGAAAAGACCGTCGTCATTACCGCGAATGTCGCCATTCGCGTCGTTGACCACGAAGGTATTGCCGGCCTTGAGCACAAACTGACGCTCGTTCGCGTAATTCGTATGTTCAGTTGCGATAAACGCGCCGTCAGTGTTTGTTTCGGGCGTCGACGGAGGAACCTCAAGAACGCCGGCCGTGCTGCGGATCGGGTCGGGCATGTCGTCATGAGCGGGGCCACGGGCAGATTCGCGAGCGATGTCACTGGGCTGCTGGTCGCTGAGTGCCTGCTTTGCTTGCTGTTGTTCCTTCGTTTCCATTACACCTTCCTGAAAGAGTTGCCTGGACACCCGGCCGATTGTACGGCCAGAGCCTGCGGATCAAATTTTTGCGGACCCGAGGCAAGCGCAACGCGGAGCCGCTATCATCGACCGTTTTTCGACCGACGTTCACCCAACCGGTTCTCCCCGCCGCATGTCTTTTCCTCACATCGACTTACTGTATTCAGCATCCGGCCTGGCCGTCGGCTTCCTCGTGGGCCTGACCGGAGTAGGCGGCGGCTCGCTGATGACGCCGCTGCTCGTGCTCCTGTTCGGCATCCACCCGGCCACCGCGGTCGGCACGGACTTGCTCTACGCGGCCGCGACCAAGACCGCCGGCACGCTGGTCCACGGCATCAAGGGTTCCGTGGACTGGCGCATCACCGGCCGGCTCGCGGCGGGAAGCATCCCCGCGGCAGCCATCACCCTGCTCCTGCTTAACCGGTACGGTTTGAACACACCCGCCGCCGCCCGGGTGATCCAGCTCGTCCTTGGCTACGCGCTGCTGGTGACCGCCGTCTCGCTCGTGTTCCGTCCGCAGCTTGCGCGCCTGGCCTACAAGACCGGCATGGCCCGCGAAGCCGGCGGCAAGCCGGGGACTGCGAGCCGTGAGACCCGCACCGTGGCCTGGACCGTACTCACCGGCGCGATCCTGGGCGTACTCGTTTCAATCACCTCGGTCGGCGCGGGCGCCATTGGCGTGACCGTTCTGTTGCTGCTCTACCCGCGTTTGCCGACTGCGCGGATAGTCGGATCGGACATTGCGCATGCGGTTCCGCTTACGCTCATTGCAGGGACCGGCCACTGGCTGCTCGGTTCCGTCAACTGGGACCTGCTGCTGTCCCTGCTCGTGGGTTCGCTGCCAGGGATCGTGCTGGGCAGCATGCTTTCCTCCCGGGCGCCAGAGGTACTGCTGCGAAACGTGCTGGCGGCCACCCTGGTGATTGTTGGCGTAAAACTGGTTCTCAGTTGATTCTCGGGCAGTTCGAACGATAGTAGTCGCCCAGCGTGACGCTTTCCAGTCGACCGAACGGCATAGGGGTCCTGGACGAGCCGTTTTTGGGCGCATAGGCCGTTTGGTCAGCTATCGGAAAGCGCTAGGTTTCGGGCAAGATTCAGGTGGACGGAAGGGGCTCAAGCAATCCGCAAAGGGCGATGCGCAGACGCTCCACCATGGCGGCCCGTTACCATCGCGTGCTCGTGCATTGCTTTGATTCGCGGGTTTGATTCAATGCTTTGATTCGCGGGTTTGATTCAAAATAGTCCGCGGCAATTGAGCCGCATTTGTTGAGACCTATTATTTAGTCACCTCAATAAGCATATTGTTTAGCCACATCATTGTTTCGCTACTTCATTAAGCGTTGTTTAGCCGCCAGACATCCAGGAGCTGCGATGAGCCACACTGAGGATCCCCACGACGAATCACCCGCGTCCGACCTGCCTCAAGATCCCGCCCGTCGGCGCCTGCTTGTGGCCGGTGTCGGCTTGGCAGGCCTGACCGGATTGTCGCTAAGCGGCTGCAATCTCTTTGACTCGCGCCCGGCTACTCCTAAGACCGCTGCTGACATTGCACTCGACCGAACGCTGCAGGCACGTGTCCGTCATATCGTGGTGATCTACGCGGAGAATCGCAGCTTCAGCAATCTTTGGGGTAACTATCCCGGCGTGCAATATCCGCTGGAGGCCGTGCCTGCGTCGCGCTACGTGCAGCTTGACCGCGACGGCCGTACGCCCATGCCTGTCCTGCCGAAAATCTGGGGCGGCCTCGTGCCGCAAGCGCAAGAAGTGGACGGCAGGCGCTACATGATTTCGGAGAAACAGATTGATGGCGTGCCGAACGGACCGTTTCATCTCGTCGACGCTGAGGGACGGCCGCTGCCCAACGGCGTGATTACGCGCGATCTCGTGCATCGTTTTTATCAGAACCAGATGCAGATCAACGCGGGCCGCAATAACCAGTTCGCCGCATGGGGCGATTCCGGCGGCCTGGTCATGGGGCATTACCGCAATTCCGCTGAATCGCTGAAGCTCTGGAACATCGCCCAGAATAACGTGCTGTGCGACAATTTCTTCATGGCCGCGTTCGGCGGGTCCTGGCTCAATCATATTTATCTGATTTCAGCGCAAGCCCCGTTTTATCCGGACGCACAGAACGGCCCCGCGAAAAAGCTCCTGTCCGTTGTAGATGGCGGCGATCCGCTGGGCACGCGGCTGAAGCTCGCGGCTGATTCGCCGGCATCGGCGCTGGACGGCCCCCCGTCCTACGTCAACGACGGCGCGCTCACAGCCGACGGCTATGCCGTCAACACCATGGCGCCGCCGTATCAGCCGAGCAATGTTCGCCCTGCGGAAGGCGGCGATCCGGCGCTGGCGGACCCATCGAACTATCGCGTGCTGCCGGCGCAGACTTGCGCGACCATCGGCGACCGCTTGTCGGACAAAGGCGTGGACTGGGCGTGGTACAGCGGCGGCTGGGACTATGCGCTCACGCATCGCGACACCGGCATGGTTCCCGATTTCCAGTATCACCATCAACCGTTCAATTATTTCCGCAGCTTCGCGCCCGGCACGCAGGCTCGCACGCAACATCTGCGCGACGCGGGTCTGGGTGACGATCCGTCGACGAACAAACTCATCGCGGATATTGACGCGGGGCGCCTGCCGGCTGTGACCTTCTATAAACCGCAGGGCAATTTGAACATGCATGCGGGTTACGCCGATGTCGAATCGGGTGACCGGCATCTCGCCAACCTGGTCGAGCGAATCCAGCGCGGGCCGCAATGGGAAGACACGGTCGTGATCATCACGCACGACGAGAACGGCGGCTGGTGGGATCACGTGCCGCCGCCGAAAGGGGATCGATGGGGACCGGGGTCGCGCATTCCGGCCCTGGTGATTGCGCCGTTCGCGAAGAAAGGGGTGGTTGACCATACGGTGTATGACACGAACTCGATCCTGCGCTTTATCACGCGCGTCCACGACCTGGCGCCACTTGACGGTGTTGTCGCGCGCGACCGTGCATTTGCGGCAAATGGCGAAGCGCCGCTAGGGGACATGATAGCGACGCTCGATCTCGCTTGAGCCGCGCATACGTCAAGGTGGCGGACGGTTGAATCGCATACGCCTCGGCAGCAAATGCCTCGGCCGCGAGCGCCGCGACCGTGAAGGCCTTGGCCGTGAAATGCCCCGGCGACGAGCAGCTCACTACCACGCGCCGCTGCAAGGAACGTAGGCAGTGCAACTGGAAAGGGATCGCCAAGCGAACGCCGCACACCCGCTAAGACACCCGCGAGCCGTCGATCCGGCCCGCACGGGCGTCGGCGGCATCTGACGCTTCCTCGCGCCATTCGCGCCGCGAGCGCAGCATCTTGCGCACCGCGAGCCGCGCCATCTTGAGATAGCCGAATGGCCGCGGATCGGCCAGCATGCTCAGCGCCCTCGCATAGTCCAATGTCAGGCCGGGCGTCCAGGCCATGGTGGCCGCGCGCTTGCGGATCTGCGCCGCGACCCATAACTCCGGCGTGACGATCAGGCGCAGGAACGCGCGCCAACCGGTATCGCGGCCATCGAATGTCCCCACCGCCCCTTCGAGCGCCGCTTCCAGCGCCTTGGAAACCGTGCTCGAACAATTCCGGTACGTGAGGTTGTACGTCGGATCCTGCCGATATTTGTCCCAGAACGCCTGCAGCCGGTCCGGCCGGTAATTGCGAATGCGCACACGGGTCGTGGATTCGCACCAAGCCTTCGATTCCGTCGCGTAATCCGGCTGGAATGTGCCCGGCACGTTGTTCTCGCGAGTCGCGCGCAAGAGGCGCCCGAACTCATCCGGCGAACGGTCGATTTCCACGCCCGGATACAGGCTGATGTAAATGCCCTCGGGCGACTCAAGCGCCGCGTGGCCCGTCGAGATGACGCCGTTGGCATCGACGGCCGCAATGTAGCGGTCCACGATCAGGCGCCGGTTGGCCTGCGCCCGCGCGGACCCGACCGGCGTCCACACATGCACGGTCAGCGCTTTTTCATCGGCGGCGGGAGGGCCGTCCCATTCGAACGGGCTGTCCGCTTCAGTCGCCACTGCGCCGGCGGCAGCCTTTGCGGTGGCGGATTTTTCGGCGAGGGTGGGATCGGCGATGACGTCATCGGAGAGCGACAGCGCCTTCTCGTTTTCAGGCGGCAGGGTTTCCATGCGGCGCACGCGAAACGCGATCCACAGCATGTTCCAGCCGCCGAACGCGAGTCCAAGCCCAATTGCGTAAGGCGCGGTGCCAACGTAATGCGTGGGATACGGTTCGAAGAAAAATACAGCGAGCAGGATCTCGACAATGGCCAATGCCAGCACGATCCTCCATCGGCTATAACGCACCACGATGGCCGACACGCTCTGCAGCAGGCCATCGGCGAGAAAAAGCGTGCCGAAGATCATCGACAGAACGAAGTTGCCGTGATGATTGCCCGCCATGATCAGCAGCGCGGCGAGCGTGAACGCGCCGCCTTTCACGTAACGCAGCGTGCGCTGGCCGCCCACGCCAATATGGGCAACGGCGAGCGTCGCGAGACCTTCGATGAGCAGCAGCCAGGCGAAGACGTGAATAGGAAAATACAGTACGCCGTCGAGGGCATCGATAAACACCGATACCCCGATCACCAGCCAGATGCCTCCGGCCACGGCAAGCGTGACCCATCGGCGGCGCAAATAGTCCACGCCCAGCAGAAACAGCACGAGTTGGATCATGACGTCACCTGTAAGAACGCGACCTCGCCATGATAAAAGCGCTGCCGCGTTACGCCAACGGGATTCGAACGACTGTGCGCTCGCCTTGGTTCGAACTGACCGCTAACTCGAGACCACCACTCAAGCCGGTTCCACCCAGGCCCGCGCAGCGATTTCCAGCAGATAACCGTAATGCAGTGCGCCGACAGGAACGACAGCCCGAGCAGGTTTCCAGTCACCGAAATGACGCGCGTAGATTTCGTTGAAGGTCTTCCAGTGATCCACGCCGACGAGATAAACCGTCACTTCGATCACGTCCTTCAACCCCGCGCCGGCCGCCGCCAGCACCGTGCTGACGTTATCGAGCGCCTGTTGGGCCTGTTGTTCGAACGGCAAGTCGCCGGTGTGGGTGCCGTCGGGACGCATAGGCAATTGTCCGGATACACAAACAAGATTGCCCGCGCGGGTCGCGTGGCTGTAATGGCCGGCGGGAATGGGCAGGCCTGGCGCGTTGATGAGCTCAATAGGCATATAAGCGTTCAAGAAATGGAAGAAAACAAACGGCAGCATACGTCGTGCGCATCAAAGCACCAACCGTCCGGCGATGAAATCGAGGAAGGCTTTCGCGCGCCCCGCCATGGAGGCGCTCTGGTAAAACACCGCGCTGATTGGCTGCCGGACATCGAGCAGAACGGGGTCCATCACGGTCTGCAGGCGTCCGCTGGTTACATCGGCGTTGGTCATGTACGCAGCCAGCGACACAATGCCGCCGCCGGCCAGCGCAAGTTGCCGCATGGTCTCGCCACTCGATGCCGCAATGTCCGGCACGATCCGGAAGCGCCCGCCCGCGTCACGGTTTTCGGTGTCGTCATCGATTAAAGGCCAGTCGTTCAGGCTATCGGGCGCTGTAAAACCAATCAGCCGATGCCGCCGCAACTCAGCCACCGTGCGTGGCTCCCCGTGTTCAGCCAGATACCCCGGGCTCGCCAGGATGCGCACCCGGCTGCTCCCAAGCGAACGTGCGTGCAACGTGGAATCCTGCAAAGCACCAATCCGGATCGCGATATCCACGCGTTGCTCCATCAAGTCGACAATCCGCTCATTGCTGCTCAGCTCCAGCACAATCTCCGGATACGCGGCGGCGAACGCCTGAACATGCGGCACGATGCAATGGAGCACGAAAGGTGACGCTGCATCGACCCGCAGCCGCCCCGCCGGACGCTCGCGTTGCCGGGCGATCGACTCCTCGGCATCTTCCATCGCGGTGAGGATGGCGCGGGCGCGCACAAGAAAGAGTTCGCCTTCGTCGGTGAGTTGCAAACGGCGCGTCGTGCGCCGCACCAGCGTAGCGTCCAGTTTGTGCTCCAGCCGCGTCAGTGCCCGGCTAACGCCCGACACGGTTTGCTGCAATGCCTCGGCGGCCGCTGTGATCGAACCGCTGTCGATCACGGTGACAAACGCCAGCAATTCTTCGGTCGTCGTTTTCATCTATTCATTGTTGATTCTGAATCAAGATTGATTTGAGACTAACACTGTTTCTGCGAAAGTCGAAGACGCGGATACTGCATGCATCGACTCAAATCCATATGACTTACCTGGAGAACGGACATGAAGATTTTCGTAACTGGCGCAGGCGGTTTTATCGGCGGCTCGATTGCAGCGCGCCTGGTTCGCGACGGCCATCAGGTCAGCGGCCTCATTCGTCGCCCGGAACAGGCGGACGAACTCAAGACGCTGGGCATTGAACCCGTCATCGGCGGCCTGGACGACCGGAAATTGCTGATTGCGCAGGCGAAAGCAGCCGATGGTGTCATCAATGCCGCCAGCAGCGACCATCGCGGTGCGGTCGAGGCATTAATCGAAGGACTCGAAGGTTCGAACAAACCGCTGCTGCACACGAGCGGCTCAAGCATTGTCGGCGATGCGTCCGGTGGCGAAGGAACGGACAAGATCTATTACGAAGACGCGCTGCCCGAACCGACCGCCGATAAAGCCGCGCGCGTGGCCATCGATACCCTCGTGCTCGGCGCTGCCAAACGCGGCGTGCGCGCTTCCGTGCTGTGCAACACGCTGATCTACGGCCACGGCGCCATGGCCAACGCGAAGAGCGTGCAGTTGCCGCGTCTGCTTTCCCAGGCGCAAAAAAGCGGCATCGTGCGGCACGTGGGGCCGGGACGCAATATCTGGTCGAACGTGCATATTGACGATGTCGCCGATCTCTACGCGCGTGCGCTTGAAAAATCGCCGGCTGGCACGTTCTATTTCGTCGAAAGCGGCGAAGCGGCTTTCCGCGATATGACGGCGGCGATGGCTAAAGCGCTCGGCCTCGGCGCGCCTCAAGACTGGCCGCTCGAAGAAGCCAAGAAAGAATGGGGCTACGAAATGGCGTCGTACGGGCTGGGATCGAATAGCCGGGTGCGTGGCAAGCACGCGCGGGAACTGCTGGGCTGGGAACCGAAGCGGACGTCGGTGACTGACTGGATCAGCAATGAGATGTTGCAGACGAGCTAACCGGTACGTTCAAGCGGCGCGGGCTGGGTATAAGAATCCTCGCCCGCGCCCAAGCTCATTTCAACGCTTGCACAAACTCTTCGATCTCTCCCGCCGGCATGCCCGATTGCACAGCGGCGGCGCGGATTTGCTGCCACGTGGTGGGATCGATGGGAACGCCGTTCGCGTTGAGATCGGCCCGCCGCGCCTGTTCCGGCTCGCCCGGCACCATGATCCTCTCAGTACCCTCGGCCAGCGGCGACGCCTTCACCCATTCGACGAACGCATCGGCTTCAGCCTGCGCGTTGGGGGCATCGAAGGCATTCGGATCGACGATCACCGATGTCATGCAATTGATGATCGCGTTCGTCGTCCCCAGCGTGTCCGCGTGCGTGGTGAATCCGCCCGACAGCGCGCCGCCGAAAATCTCGCACATCGCGGCGAGGCCGTACCCTTTGTGCGCGCCCATCGCCGTGAGCGAACCAAACGGTGCTTCATGCATGACTTTCGGTTCGACGGTCGGCACGCCTGCATGGTCGATCAGGTAGCCGGGCGCGACCTTCACGCCCTTGTTAAAGGCCACGCGCGTCTTGCCGTAAGCGATCCCCGCGGTCGCAAAGTCGAGCAACAGCGGCGTGTTGCCTTCGCGCGGAAACGCGGCGCAAAACGGGTTCGTGCCAAAGCGCCGGTCGATCCCCCCAAACGGCGCAACCAGCGGATCACCTGCCACGTTGACGAAGTGAAACGACACAAGGCCGGCTGCCGCGCACTGCTCCGCCCAATGCCCAATACGCCCAATGTGATGCGCATTGCGCAAACCGACCGCGCACACGCCGAGCTTTTTCGCCCGCTCGATACCGAGTTCCATCGCTTCAAACGCCACGACCTGGCCGAAGCCCTTGCGGCCATCGATCGTCAGCACCGCGCCAACATCGCGGACAACTTCAGCGTGCGTATTGAGCTGCAATTCGTTGTCCGCGAGCGACGCCATATAGCGCGGAATCATGCCGACGCCGTGCGAATCGTGTCCCGACAAATTCGCCATCACCAAATGATCGGCGACCAGTTGCGCTTCGCGCGGCGTGCTGCCGGCGTGGGTCCATATCGCGCTGACAAACGCGTGCAAGGTTTCCGGGGCGATGCGCGATTCGCGCGTGGTTTCAGTGCTCATGCGACTGTGTCTCCAATATAAGAATGACTGCGGTTCAGGCTAACCGGCGCGCTGGTTCGTCACCATACCGCTCAAACTAAAACGGCGCGCAAAAGCTGCGCGCCGTCTAAAAAAGTCAGGATTGGGCTCCCGCCATCAAGGCGTCGCCGCGATCACCTCGGCCACCGTTGCCGTGAGTTTCTTCGCGAAAGGCACATGCAGGAATTCGTTCGGACCGTGCGCATTCGACCTCGGTCCCAGCACGCCGCATACCATGAACTGCGAACGCGGAAAGCCTTCCTGCAATGTGTTCATCAACGGAATGGTGCCGCCCTGACCAAGGAACGCAACATCCGCGCCGAAATGCCGGCGCGACGCGTCATTGAGCGCGTCACCCAGCCACGGCGACAGGTCGGGCGCGCTCCAGCCGGTTGCTTCGCCGCGCTCGGGCTTGAACGTAACCTTTGCGTTGTAGGGCGGATCGGCTTCGAGCATGGCCTTCAGTTCGGCAAGCGCTTTCGTGGCTTCGACGAGCGGCGGCAGGCGCAACGACAACTTGAACGCGGTACGCGGGCGCAGCACGTTGCCCGCATTGATCAGCGACGGCAGCCCTTCAGCCCCGGTCACCGCCAGCGACGGCCGCCACGTGGAATCAAGCAGCGCTTCACGCGGGTCCGTGGTGACGGGCAACACCGTGCCGCCATTCTGGCCGCAGGTCCACGGGAGTTTCTTCCATACGTCGTCGCCGAGAATGCGGGCCGTTGCTTCCGCTTCGCTCAAGCGGCGCGACGGGATATCGCAATGAAAACCCTTCGGCAGCAGGTTGCCGGTGCTGGAATCCTCAAGCCGTTCCAGCAGCTGGCGCATGATGCGAAACGTGGACGGCGCAATGCCGCCGTTCGTGCCGGAGTGAATGCCTTCATCGAGCACTTGCACTTCCAGGTCGCCCGCAACCAGGCCGCGCAGCGACGTTGTCAGCCAGAGCTGATCGTAGTTGCCTGCACCGGAATCGAGGCAAATCACGAGGCTCACATTGCCGAGCCGCTCACGCAATGCATCGATATACGGCAGCAAGTCGTAGCTGCCCGATTCTTCACACGTTTCGATAATGCCAACGCAACGCGGCCGTTCAATGCCTTGCGCATCGAGCGCGGCGATCGCGCTGATTGAAGAGTACGTGGCGTATCCGTCGTCCGCGCCGCCGCGTCCGTAGAGTTTGCCGTCTTCATACTTGGGCGACCACGGACCGAGATCACGACGCCAGCCGTCGAACTCAGGCTGTTTGTCGAGATGGCCGTAAAGGACGATGGTGTCGCTGCTGTTCGAACGCGTAGCCGGGGCTTCGAAAAAGATCACGGGCGTTCGATTGGGTAAGCGGATGATTTCCACTTTCAGGCCACGCACGGGTTGCCGTTCAGCCCATTGCGCAGCGTCCGTAATCACGCGTTCGATAAACCCGTTGCCAGCCCAATCGAGGTCGAACATCGGGCTCTTGGCGGGCACCGCGATGTAGTCGGTGAGCGCGGGGAGAATTTCTTCGTCCCACTTCCGGTCGATGAATTCGCGCAATGCCTCACGGTCGATGCGTTGTATTTCTTGAGTTATATCGTCTGAGCTCATGACGGGCGTCCCGGCCGTTTAAATGTCAATGATAGCCGTGTTTAGCGGCAATTCGAATGCACAGTTTCTCATGAGCGACGTATTGCGCGTGCGGCTTTTCACCTTTGGAAGCAAGTGTGGCGGCCGTTTCGAAAGCATGAAGCCCGCGTGGATCAACTGTGAAAATCGCACGTACATGCTGTGGAAACACGCTGCTCAAGCGGCGGAAAAAGCGCTATGGGCGACGTCCCGGTATGCTTGTGGCCCCATCAAAATCAGGAGCCTCCTTATGTCCGTTTCAATGTATCGCGCGACCGTTCCCGTTTTCATCCGCAGCCTCGATGTGCTCGCTTCCCTGCTCGACAAAGCCGCCGCCCACGCAAAAGAAAAAGGCTTGAGCGACAGCGACATCACGAGCGCACGGCTATTCGACGACATGCTGCCGTTCGCGGCGCAAGTCCAGCGCGCAAGCGATACATCGAAGGCATCGGCGGAACGTTTGTCAGGCGTCGCCGCGCCCCGCTTCGAAGACACCGAAACGACCTTCGCGGAACTGCGGGAGCGCATTCTGAAGACGACGGCGTACCTGAAAGGTATCGACGCCACAACGTTTGACGGCGCCGACACGCGTGTCGTGACCATCAAGCAAAAGGGTTTTGAGCTGAATTTCAGCGGCGCAGAGTATTTGTTCCAGTTCGGGCTGGCGAACTTCTATTTCCATATTGTCACGGCTTACGACATCCTCCGGCACCTCGGCGTACCGGTAGGAAAGCTCGATTTTCTCGGGCCGCTCCAGCCCGCGTAATCGAGCGTAGTCCGGCCTGGTCCGGGTCAGGTCCGCGCGGCGATCTGCTTCTGCCAGCTGGCCAGGATGCGTCGTGCGAGCACGTTGTAATCGCCGCCGAAGTGATGATCGCCTGTGGTCTTCACCACTTCGATGCCTGTCTGCGTCAGCGCGGGACAGAGCGTGTCTTCCTCGGCCGCGCCGTAGATACACTGCACAATCGATGGCGGCAGTTTCGCCAGTTCGGGCCGAACTTTAAACGCGTCCTTGCTGGCCGGCATGCCAAGCCAGCCGGTGACGCGGATCTGGAAATCGGCATCGGGTGAAAAACCCATCAACGATACAAACGACACTTTCGCGCGCACCGAATCCGGCAGCCGGTTGTAGGCGAAAGGCATCACGTCCGCGCCGAACGAATAGCCGATCAGCGCAACGTGCTCAGAATGCCAGCGCGCGCTGTAAGCCTGGATCACGCGTGCAAGGTCGTGGGCAGTCTGCTCAGGCGTCTTCGCGCTCCAGAAATAACGCAAGCTGTCGATGCCGATCACCGATACCCCATCCTTCTGCAACGACTCCGCGATGGTTTTATCGAGATCGCGCCAGCCGCCGTCGCCGGAAATCACAATGGCAAGCAGGTTCGTCGGATGCGCGGCGGGCAGTTCCACGAGCGGCAAATCCGATACGTCTTCGTCGCGGAGTTGCTCCACCTTCAGATGCGGCGTGGCGAGCGCGAGCAGCGCATCGGCCTGTGAGCTAGTGGCGGGCTGCGTGGTTTTATCGAAGAAACCGGGGAGACCCTTCGCGTGCGTGATGGTCGGATCGGGCGGGCACAGGTTGAAACGCGCGTCCAGTTGCGGATCGGCATTCAAAGCGAGTGCGCCCGCGACTGTATTGTCCGGCGCCTGGGCCAGGATCTTCGTGGCCAGCACACCGCCTTGGCCCGTGCCCATCAGGATTGGCGAGAAATATCGGCTCGATTGCACTTCGCGTTCAAGCTGATGGCTGACCGACTCGGCATCGCCCACCAGGATGTGGCAAGTCTCCTTCTCCGCTGGCAACTTCGCCGCGTAACGCGCCGTGTCGACGCCAACCACCATCGCGCCATTTTTGGCCAATGCCTCGGCGGTTTGCGTGTCGGCGGGGGTCCAGTTTTTGTCGGAGAACAGCACGACAAAACCGCGCATCGAACCGGTGGGTTTCGTGAACGTCACGTCGCCATAGCGACCGCCCGGCAAGGTGCCGGCATGGGCCATTTCGTGCGCCATTGAGACCGACAACAACAAAACAACCGCCAACTTCTTGAAGAAAATCATGAACGCCAGCCTCCCGCCAGCAACGAGAGATCTGCGAGTGTGAAAAACACGCCGACCGAGCCGGATGCCGCGAGATAACGCGGTTCCCAACGCGGCTGGAACTTGCTCTTGAAACCGCGCAAGCCCCTGAAATTATAGAAACGTCCGCCAAACCGCCAAACCAGGCCAGCCAGCCGATGCCACGGCGAAGCAAGCGGTGTCGGCTGCATGCCGGACAACGGCGCAATGCCCAGGCTCAAGGTCTGGAACCCGGCCTGCTTCAAATGCAGCGCGAGCTTCGTGAACAGGTATTCCATCGCGTACGGCGACGCGTCGGGCACATGCCGCATCACGCCGACCGTGGCTTCGGTATTCAGGTCGGTTGTCATGAACGTGACGAACGCGACCGGCTTGCCTTCCTGGCGCACCAGCAACACCGACTGCGCAGCGAGGTAATCGTCGGTGAAGGCCGCTACCGAAAAGCTCTTTTCCCGCGCTTCGCGGCTGCCGAGCCACGCGTTTGATATCTCGCGCAGGACCGGCATGGCGTCAGGCACGTGCTGGCTATCGATGACTTCGACGTCGAAACCATCACGTTCACCACGCTTCAGCGCGTATCGCAAATGAGCGCGATGCGAGCCCTTCAGGTCGAAATCTTCCAGCACCACATGCGCCTCCTCGCCGAGTTTCATCAGCGTGAGACCGGCATCGAGGTAAAGCGGAAGTGCGTCGGCGCGAACCTGATAGAACGCGGCGCGACCATTGTGCGCGTGCGCCATTTCCACGAAGCGGCGGATCAGCTCCGCCCATTCGCGGCGCGGCCCGACCGGATCGTGCAACGCGGCCCAGGTGCGGCCGTGTTTCGCGTACATCAGGAACGCCTCGCGCGAGGTCGAGAACAGGAAACTCTTGTCGCCCATCATCGCGAGGCCGGCGTCGCTGCGTTCCTGCGCGCGGAAAATGCACGCGGCATCGAGCAAGTCTTGCGGCGCGGGTTTCTCGAAGCGGCCGGCCGCCGGACGCAGTAACTGCCACACGGCGAACAGCGCCGCGAACAAACCCGCCGCGAGCGTCGCGCGCAACGCGCGCGGCGCGCGTTCGTCGAAGGCGAATTGCCACCAGAGGTCGCGGCTGTAATTGACATCGCGAAAAGCGAACAACATGATCCAGACCGCCAGCCCGATCACGATGCCCACCGACACCAGCCAGCTCGCCGTGAAGCGCTCAGCCAGCAGCGACGAGCGCCGGTTAAAGCGGTCGCGGGTAGCGAGCAACAACGTGATCAGCATCGCGAGCACGCCGGTTTCGACAAACGCCAGCCCCTTTGCCATCGACAACGCCAGGTTGGCCACGGCGAGCGTGATGGCGAGCCACCAGGCGGCATCGAGACGACGCAGCAAACCGCGCGCAACGAACAGCAGAACGACGCCCAGCACGCTTCCCAGCAGTTGCGAGCTTTCGAGCACCCACAACGGCAACACGGCTTGCAGCGCCTCGATCCGTTTGCCGAACGCGGGCGTGGCGCCGGAAATCACGAGCATGCCGCCGACCACGAAGGTCACCACGCTCAGGAACACAGGCGCGAGCTGCGACACATTCGATGGATTCAAAAACGCGAAACGTCCCTTGAGCGCGCGGCCTTCGAAAGCCGCCAGGACGAACGTGGCGGCGATCAAGGGCAGGCCGAAATAGATCGCGCGATAGGCGAGCAGCGCAGCCAGCATCTCGGGGGTATTCACGCTGCCGCCGAGCGCGAACACCATCGCAGCCTCGAACACGCCGACACCGCCGGGCGTGTGGCCGATCATGCCGAGCAGCATGGCCGCGGAAAACACCGTCAGGAATTCGCCGAAGCCCACTTGGGCGTGCGGCAGCACGGCCCACAGCGCGAGCGCTGCGGCGCATACATCAAGGGCGGCGAGCAAGAGCTGCGCAACCAGGTCGCGACGTGCCGGAATGGTGAAAGCAAGCCAGCCCCAGCGCGTTTGCAGGGTCCGGGGAGCGGCGCGGCACAGCACGATCATGACCGCGAAACCGATCAGGACCGCGCCGCCGCTGACTCGCAAGATATCCGCCGATGCATGCAGCATGGCGGCCAAGGTATTGGCGGCGCACACCATGCCGATCGCTGTCATCAACGCCAGCGCGAGCGCCAGCGTGACGCTCGTGAACACCGTCAGGCGGCCGACCTGCGCGGTCGTGACACCTGCGACGCCATACACGCGGCAGCGCACCGCGCCGCCGGTCAGCGCGCCGAAACCGGTCGCGTTGCCCAGTGCGGAAGCGACTGTCGAGCCGACCCACAGCACCGAACGGGGTACTTTGACGTCGAGGTAGCGCAGGCCGACGGCGTCGCGGCCAGCCAATGCCACATAACTCAGCACGGTGGCGGCAAGCGCCCCAGCCCACGCTTCGAAGCGAAGCGCGCGCAATTCGTGAACGACCGTTTTATAGTCGACGGCGTGCGACAGATGCTGGAACACCACCAGCAGCAACGCACACACGATCAGCGCCAAAACAGGCGCGGTGAACCGCTGCAATCGCCACGCTTTCGACCAACGAAGCAGCGATTCCAACAACGGGTTTGAACTGACACTATTTCTGCGAGACATGCTGATTACCGGACTTGCTTCAACGCCTTCTGGCCTTGCGGCTTGTAGGCGTTTTGTTGGTTCTTGGTTCTGATCGGCAGATGCCGGGACCGTTTTGCGTCTATCCGACGCTCACTCAGATTTCAGAATCCTGAATAGAACGTTACGGTTAGCAACGGCTGTATAACGGCGTAGGTTGACGGGACTTAAGAAAAGTGTGCGAGTCTATGCCGTTTGGACAAGTCCAGCAGCGGTTTTGCACCCGCTTTTCACAGATTTCGGCGGTTTTCTTCACACCTGATCGGGCGAGCGGTTAGCATCTTGGCTCCGATGCACGCCCCCGGGAACACCCTCAGGCGCGGCATTTATCATCGATAAAAGGTTCTACCGTATGAAAACGCAACGCCTCGCCGCCGCCGTGACCCTTTCTGTCGCCGTCTTCGCCCTGAGCGCCTGTGTGACCCAATACGATTCGCTGATCAAGACAGTGCCCGTCGGCTCGGGGACATCGAAGCTCAAGACGCTGACGTTCGTGGCCTGCGTGAAAGCGAAATGGGCCGCGCGGCCGTTGAAGACCGGCGAGTATTCGCCGAACCAGGACGGCGATGTAATCACCGTGCACGGCGCGAGCGGCCAGACCATGTTGCTGATCGACGCAGAACCATCGGCGAACGGGACGGGATATACAATTTACGGCGATATCGTGGGCGCGTCAGTCTACGTGGCCGACGCCCACAAATGCGACTAAACGACGCGGGACTGAATCAGCTCGCCGCGCCCTTGAGATCGGTGTAAGCCTTGTGCGTGCCCACGATGCGCCCGATCAGATAACCATCCGACGCGCACGCATTCACCCGCTTGTCGCCATTCCACACGATCTTGTACTGCTCGTCCTGCAAACGGATGGCTGACGGATCGAACTGGGGCGGCGGCGCACTGGCGGTCTTGCCGCCGTCGCGCACCTGCTCCATCACGAGGCGATTCCACGTGTAGGCGTAGCCATATTCGACACCGTCGGCAAACGCGTCCAGATCGCAGACCTGCTTGGGCGGCGTAATGGAGACTTCCGTATGGTAGCCAGCAGGCCCGCCGACTTCGATGCTTTGCGCGGCGGGCGCGCCGGAGGCATCGACCTGCGCTGAACGTCGTGCCGCGGGTTGCGGTTTGGCGGCGACCACCGGCGCGACGCTTGACGCGGGCTGCGCGCTGCTGGCGTTGTCGTTGGGAGGCAAGGGCGCACAGGCGCCAAGAAAGAGAATAGATGCGGCGATGCAAACGCCAGGAGCCTTCAAATAGGTGGTGAAAATCACGCTTTTGCTGTCCGTCTCAAAATAAACCGAGCACTACCTTAACATTTTGAGACGAGCGCGTAGATTGTGCCGATTTTAGGAAGGGTGATTGGACGGTAACGACACCCCGAAAAACAAGAGCCATTCCGGCGCTGAGATCCGGAACGGCCCTGATGCTTCTCTATCGATTTTTTTCAGAATGAAACGGCGCGCAGTTTCAGGACTCGCCAAGCGACCACGCTTGTTCGCGGTTCGCGCGCCGATTCTTGTTTATGCTCAAGCCGCTTTTAACGGATGCTCGCTGAGATAAGTGCGCAGCGCGTTGTTCATGCGCGTTTGCCAGCCTTCGCCCGTCGCGCGGAAGGCTGCAATCACATCCGCGTCATAACGCACGCTGACCTGCTCCTTCCGATGCTCTTTCGGAGGGCGTCCCATGCGACGTTCGGCCATCACTTCCGGCAACGGGCGCAACGCCTTCGTCTCTTGCGCCGACAGCGACTCCGCGTCGGGGTCAGCGGCAATACCGCGATTGATCGCGGCTTCTTCTTCCGGCGTGTTTCGCCTCAATTTAATTTTGCTCATAGTCGTGTATCTCCCGGTTATTTGCTTTTCGAAAGCTGATAACCCGCATGGTGTCGTCACGGGGTGTGAACGCCACGAAGTACAACCGGCCGCAATATCTCCAAAGCCTTGATACCGATCTTCACCGTAGTCACGGCGGGTATCGGTCGTAGTCAACAGGCTCGACCAGTCAAGATGAACTGCATCGACCAGCGAGACGCCGTGCTTTTGCAAGTTAGCGGCGTCTTTCACGCGAGCGAATGCAATTTCCATCCACTTATTGTAGATGCATAAAGCAGTGCTGCACAACTACTTTTTGTAGCTACTGAAATTAACCGTCCGGCCTGCAGTCCCGTCCGTGTCCAAACGAAAAGGCCGCCTGCGCAATGCAAAGCGGCCTCTTGAACCAGCGCCTGTCTTCAGAACGCTTCCGGCGCTTCAGCTAGCCAACTGCTCAAGCCCCCTCCTCCAGCACCAGCAAGTTTTCATGCGAGAACCCAAGTGCCACAGGTTGTCCGCGTTCCGGTAGACGCCGATTCGGGTCGTTGAAGACATCGAGGGAAATCACGGACTGGTCCACGCGTGTTCTGATCCGCACCACGGCGCCAAGGAAATTGACCTCCTCCACGGTAGCTGCAAGCGTATTGCGACCGTTCGCCGGGGCTTCGAGCACGATCGCCTCGGGTCGGACCGCGAGCATCCGCTGCTTGCCGGCATCGCCGGAATTGAGTGCGTGCGACGTTCGCAACTCCTGGCCGCCAACCACGATCTTCCCGCTTGCCGGATCCACCACCTGCCCCGATAGCAAGTTCAACGTTCCGACAAACGACGCCACGAACCGCGTACGCGGAAAGTTATAGATCTCTGACGGTGTGCCGATCTGCTCCACGCGCCCTTCGTTCATCACCACGATCCGGTCAGAAATCGACAGCGCCTCTTCCTGATCGTGCGTCACGAAAATCGAAGTAATGCCCAGTTCGCGCTGCAGGCTGCGAATGTCCTCACGCAACGAAACACGAATCTTTGCATCCAGAGCCGAGAGCGGTTCGTCGAGCAACAGCACCTGCGGTTTGTTGGCCAGTGCGCGCGCAAGGGCCACCCGTTGCTGCTGACCACCCGACATTTGCCACGGATACCGATCGGCCAAGTGAGGCAGCTTGATCAGCTCGAGCATTTCCTTCACGCGCCCTTTGATCTCTGCCTGCGGCCGCCCCAGCACCTTCAGCCCGAAGCCGATGTTGTCCGCCACCGTCATGTTCGGAAACAGCGCGTACGACTGGAACACCATGCCGACCTTGCGTTGCCGCGTGCGCACATGGGTGACGTCACGACCGGCGAGCTTGATCGTACCGCGCGTGGGCGTTTCAAAGCCGGCGATCATCCGTAGCACCGTCGTTTTGCCGCAACCCGACGGCCCGAGGAAGGTGATGAATTCGCCGCGTTCGATTTGCATATCGAACTGATGCAGCACTGTGTTCGTACCGAACGTCTTGGAAAGGTTTTCGATCTCGAGAAGTGCCATGACAAGCCTGCCCTTTAAATTTTTTGTCCGGCGAGAGCGCGCGCCGAGCCGAAGACCTGAATAAGCCCCATCGAGGCCCACGTAATAGCAAATGCGATGATCGCGAGCGCCGACGGTTCATACGCCCGGTTCGCGCCAATCAGCTGCAGATACGGCCCGAACGCCGGACGGTTGAGCAAGCTCGCCAGCGTGAATTCGCCGATGACCACCGCGAAGGTCAGGAACGCGCCCGACAGGATCCCGGAGCGCACATTCGGAAAGATGATCTTGAAGAGGATCGTCGGCCAGTTCGCCCCGAGGCATTCGGCGGCTTCGGTGAGCGAGCGGACATCGACGGCACGCAGGCCTGCATCGACGGAGCGGTACATGTAGGGCAAACACAGCGTGACGTACCCGCAGATCAGCAGGAAATCGGTCGCGCGTTCATTCCCGGTGAGCGGCAGGAACGAACTGCTGTTGTAGATATGCAGATAGCCGAACACGATCACGATAGCGGGAATCACCAGCGGCAGCAGCGTGATGAACTCGATCAGCGGACGCAGCTTCGGCAAGCGCAACTGCACCCAATAGGCGGTCGGGACAACCAGCAGCACGCCAAGCACGATGGCGAACACGCCCATCATGATCGAGTAGCCGAACGACGCCTGGAAATGAGGATCGGTCAGGACAACGCGGTAAGCGTCGAAGCTGTATTCACCGCGCCGCATCTTCAAGCTGAAATCCACGGTGGCCGCGAGCGGCAGCAGGAAGTACAGCGCGCCAACGATCATGGCGATCCAGGCGCCAGCCCGCGTTTGGGCCCGTACCTTGTTGTCCGGTGCCGGATTGGCTGTGGTAATGCTGCTCATCGACGGCCCCTTTCAGCGCGTGAGCGCAACCAGATATAACCACCGTTGGACAAGCCGGTCACCAGCACCATGCCGAGCGCGAGCGCATAACCGAGATTTTCGTTGTGCAGCACGTCGCCGCGAATCTGCGCATACAGCACGATCGGCACGATGTTGAGCGAGCTGCCCGTGAGCGCATATGCTGTTGCCACCGCGCCGAACGCATTCGCGAACAGCAGCAGCGTGGCGCCGAGTACGCTCGGCCAGAGAACGGGCAGCGCGACGAACATCCAGTAATGGTAAGCACTGCCGCCCAGACAATCGCAGGCCTCGCGCCATTCGCGCTTCAGGCCATCGAGCGCGGGCGTGATGATGAGAACCATCAGCGGAATCTGGAAGTACAGGTAGGTCAGCGTCAGCCCCGTGAAGCTCAGGATGCTGAAGCCTGTTGAATACAGGTTGATGCCAACGTACTTCTTCAGCAGCACCGTGACGAGCCCGACGCGCCCAAGCGTACAGATGAACGCAAACGCGAGCGGGACGCCCGCGAAGTTCGACGCCACGCCGGAAAACGTCATCAAAGTCGGGCGAATCCACACCGGCAGCTTGCCCTGCACAGCGGCCCACGCCAGCAGGAGTCCGAGTACGCCACCGCCTAACGCCGATGCCGCGCTGACCTTGAAACTGATCCAGTACGCGTCGAGCACGCTGGGTTGCAGCAACTGGCGGAAATTCTCAAGCGTGAAATGGCCTTGCGGGTCCTGGAATGCCCCGACCATCAGCCATGCAGTGGGCAGCAACAAGAACAAAACGGCAAACGCAAAAAACGGTAAGACGCCGAGATAATTCCATGCGGGCGACACGCGTCGCGCCGCCTTCATGCCGGGACCGAGCGACGGGTTCGACTGACCCTCGCGCTCCTCATGTCCGGACATGGGCGTGGCGATCTTCGATGAAGTGCTCATGATGTCGCTCTTGACTGACAGGCCGCGCTGGAGAAAAGCACAAAGCGCGAACCGGAAGGTTAGCCGGACGTGAAGTCCGGCTAACCGTGCACTACGTTACCTCGTGTACCAATCGTGTACGGCTCAGGCAGTTACTTCACGTTGGCGCCAACCACTTGATCCCACTGCTTCGTGATGAGCGCCTTCGAAGCGTTTTGCTCGTCGAGCGTCGGGAACACCACGTTCTTGTAGGCCGACGGCGGCGGCAGCTTGGCGAGCAGCGCTGCCGGGATCTTCTTGTTCGCTTCGAGATCCTTGAAGCGGATCGGATGACAGTAGCCGGTGAGCCAGCCAATCTGGCCTTCGTCCGAGTACAGGTATTCCATCCACAGCTTCGCAGCATTCGGGTGCGGTGCATAAGCGCTGATACCCTGCACGTAGACGCCGGCCACCACGCCCGTCTTCGGCACGACTACGGCCACCTTCGGATTGCCCTTCAGCGTATCGCGATCGGCCAGCGCGTTGTAGTCCCAGCGCACAATGATCGGCGTGGTGCCCTGCGCCAGCGACGCGGCCTTGCCGATCACCGGCACGAAGTTGCCGTTCTTGTTCAATGTGCTGAAGAAGCTCAAGCCCGCAGCGCCCGCCTTCGATGCATCGCCCTTGCTTTGCGACAGACCGGCTGCATACACAGCTTGAATGGCCTGGTTAGCGGAGCGCGGGTCGCCCGCGAGCGCAACTGCATTCTTGTAGTCGGACTTGAGCAGGTCGGCCCAATCAGCCGGGACCTTGTCGATCATGTCGGTGTTCACTTCAAACGCCAGCACGCCGTAGTAATCACCGTACCAATAGCCGTCCTTCTCCTTGGCCGAATCCGGAATGCTTGCCCACGTCGACACCTTGTAAGGCTGCAGCAAGCCGGCGGCCTGTGCCGTCGGTCCAAACGACAAACCGACGTCGATCACGTCCGGCGCCTGCGGTCCCGTGTTGCCCTTGTTCGCCTTGATGGCTTCTACTTCGTCGCCCGAACCAGCGTCCGGATTCAGCTCGTTCACCGTGATGCCGTACTTCGCCTTGAAGCCTTCGATCAACGCGCCATAACCGCACCAGTCGTGCGGCAATGCGATCGTGGTCAACTGGCCTTCCTTCTTCGCAGCAGCGATAAGGGACGCCGGCGGCGCCGCCACGGCCTGCCCCGCCACCGCGGTCAGGGCGGCGATAGCGGCCGTGATGGATGCCCGGCCGCTCAAGCGGCGAAATGTGGAGGTCACTCGCAACCCGTCTTGATTCATGATGTTTCCATCCTCTGCCTGCGTGCTTACGTTTTTGGAAAGTTGCGTGCTGCGTCCATGCTGCATAGTCCGAAACTTGTTTTTTAATGCGCACTCACATTTGACGCGCACGCGACTCTGGCGGCCAAATGTTTAAGAACGATGACGACGGTGAAAAAGACAGCAATTCAGGACTCGTTTCAGGCACTGCGGGAGGTCGAAGGGAACTATCCGCGAGCGTGACGGAGAGACTAAGATCAAATACCCAAATTCGCAAGTATCCAAAAAAATGCAACCTTGGCAGCGCCAGTTCTTGTTAATCTTTCACTGGATTTTCTAGTAACTGAACTAACGTACGGCGCTCAGCAGCCAATTAATATTGGCGACACACGGGCGACACATTGTCCGCTCACAAAGCCTTAGGCTGCCTAACTGGATCGGCGTGGATCGGCAGTTTGCAACTGCGCTTGCAACTTCATCAGCCAGCGTGTGCTCGTTTTCACTAATATCCATTCGACTTGAACGCTCGGGAATACAGCATGTGGCAGGAAGATCGTCATCAGAGAATTCGCGCGCTGCTCGCTACGCTTGAACGCGTGTCGACCGAGCGCATCATGGCCGAGCTCGGTGTGTCGCGCGAGACGGTCAGGCGCGATCTGGTGGATCTGGAAGCATTGGGTGAATTGCGGCGGGTACATGGCGGCGTGACGCGTCCGGCTGACGAAGCGCCGATCGCCGAGCGCAGCCATACACACGTCAAGTCGAAGAACGCCATCGCGCGGGCCGCCACGGCGCTGGTCAGCAGTGGACAAACCTTGTTCATCGATGCCGGCACGACCACCGCCATCCTGGCCGAAGAACTCGCGAAGCTGGCTAACCTGACCATCATCACGAACTCCATCGACGTCGCCCAGAAGATGCGGGCGACCGGCGAAAAGACCGAGTCAAGCAACGAGATCATCCTGCTAGGCGGCTCCATCAGCGACCGGGCGTTCGCCACGGTGGGCGGCACGACGGTCTCCGAAATCCTCAGGTATCGCGCTGACGTGGCGTTGCTCTCGCCGGTCGCCATCGATCACCGGCATGGTGCGACCAACTTCGATCACGCGGAAACCGAAGTAGCCCGTGCGATGGTTGCGCACGCCGACCGGGTCGTGATCCTGGCCGACTACAGCAAGATCGGACAGTGCAGCAGGATTGCGTTCTGCCCGATCAATCGCGTGGATATCCTGATCACCAACAAGAAAGGCGCCGAAGGTCCGGCGCTGCTGTCACTGCGCAAGAAGCTGCCGCAAGTGATTCTGGCTTAGCGTTTTAGACGCCGTCGTTTAAACGCCGTCATTCCCGTAGGTGGCGTCGAGCACCCGGCGGCGCAAGCGCGTGTCGCGCAACGCGCCGGCTGCGTCGAGCACCGGATAGGCCGTCGAGCAGAACAGCGAGTTGAGGCGCTTGAGGTCGCTGATGATGTCGAGATGCAACGCACTGGTTTCAATGCTGCGAGCGCTCTGCCCGGCCAGCCGATCCAGGTGCGCATACGAATAACTGCGCTCGAGATCGCGAAACCGTTCCTTCTCGGCCAGCAAGCGCTCGGCGCTGCGCAAGTCGCTATTAAGAAATACGCTCAGGCCGAGTTGCAAGGTCAGGATCACGCGCGAATGCAGGTCTTCCAGCTCGCTCAGACCCTCGGGCGAAAACGCGAGCCGGTGCGTAATCTTCTTCTCAAGAATATTGGTCACCACCCGCTCGATGATGTCCCCAGCATGCTCCAGGTTGATCGTCAGCGTAATGATGTCGGTCCAGCGCCGGCTATCCGCTTCGTCAAGCTGCTCACGCGAAATGCGCGCCAGATAGGTCTTTACCGCTGCATAGAGCTGATCGACGTCGTCGTCCATGCGGATGGTCGAGCGTGCCTTGACCGGGTCGTTGGCCCGCATCATGTCGAGCAGGTTGTCGAGCATGGTACGGATGATGTCGCCTATGCGAAGCGCTTCGCGCGCGGCGTTCGCCAGCGCAAGCGTGGGCGTGGAGAGCGCGACAGGATCCAGATACAGCGGCCGTAGTTCCGGGTTCGCTTCGGGCCGGTCCGGCAGCAGCCGGATACACAGGCGCGAGACCGGATCGATCAGCGGCATGCACGCTACGCAGCGCACCAGGTTGTATAGAAGATGGAATGTGATCACCGCCTCGCGCGGATACGGGATCAACGCGCCAATGCCTTGTGCGATCCACGGCGCGAACGGCAGCACGATCAATGCACCGGCCAGCTTGAACAGCACGTTACCGAGCGCGAGACGGCGGCCGGCCGGGTTTTGTCCCAGCGTGCCGATCACGGCCAGGAGGCCGCTACCCAGGTTAGCCCCAATCACGAGGCACACCGCCACCTTCAGCGAGATCACGCCCGAGGACGCCAGCGTCGCCGTCAGCAGGACCGCCGCAAGACTGGAGTAGGAGATCATGGCGAAGGCCGCCCCTACCAGCGTGTCGAGCATGGAGTCACCCGTCAGCGCGCCGAACATGACCTTCACGCCCTCGCCCTGCATCACGGGCTGCGCGGCCTCCACGATCAGGTGCAGCGCCAGCAGGATCAGCCCCAGCCCGATAACCGTGCGCCCCACCTGGCCCGTGCGAGTCTGTTTGAACGACAGGAATGCGATCACGCCGCCGAGCAGCAGGATGGGCGACAGCCACGAGAGATCGAGCGTGAGCACGCGCGACATCAGTGCGGTGCCGACATCTGCGCCGAGCATGATCGCAAGTCCCGGAGCGAGCGGCAACAGGCCTTGCGCCGCGAACGACGAAGCCAGCACCGCGGTCGCATTGCTGCTCTGGACCAGACTCGTCACGCACAAGCCTGCGCCGAACGCCCGGAAGCGGCTGTTCGCACTGCGTCCCAACACGCGCCGCAATTCAGCGCCGAAGACCCGCAGGATGCCGGTCCGGACAATATGCGTGCCCCACACGAGCAACGCGACGCCCGACAAAATATTCAAGAGGATCAACATGTGGCTACGTCCGTTGTTCGTTCCGACTGTACTGCCATCCGTGCCATGATGCCACGCAAATGAGTTGTACAATTTTGCATTGTTGTACTTTTGGGTATTTAAAGCTAGGATCGAACCGGCCTGGGTAGCCTGCGCCCGGCAGTATGGTCCGGCGACCTGATTACCCACCGCTTACCTGCTATTTACCTGCTTTTCACCCGCAATCAAGGGCTATACGGATGAGTCGTACTCTGGCGCTGTTCGATCTGGATCACACATTGCTACCGCTGGACAGCGATCAGTCGTGGGCTCGCTTCTACGCCACGCTGGGTTTCGAGGGCAGTGCCTACCACGCGCAGGAAATCGATGCGTACTATCAGCAGTACGTCGCCGGCACGCTCAACATGGATGAGTACCTGGACCTGACGCTTGCACCGCTCGCGCGTCATCCGCGAGCGCAGCTTGACGCGTGGCATGCGGCATTCATGAAGAGGGTGATCGAACCGGCTATCCGCCCTGAAGCGATTGCGCTGCTGCGCCGCCATCTTGAGGCGGGGCACCTGTGCTGCATCGTTACGGCGACCAATGTGTTCATCACCGCGCCCATTGCAAAGGCGCTCGGCGTTGAGCATCTGCTGGCAATCGACCTGGGCACTGAAGGCGATGATCCGCTCGGACGTTACACCGGGCGCTCGGTGGGTGTGGTGACATTCCGCGAAGGCAAGATTGTCCGCACCGAGCAATGGCTGGCTTCGCAGGGACTGAAACTCGCCGATTTCGAGGCAAGCTATTTCTATAGTGATTCCGTCAACGACGTCCCGCTAATGGAACGTGTCACGCATCCGGTTGCAACCAACCCCGATGCGAAATTGCGAGCGATTGCAGCCGAGCGAGACTGGCCGGTCATCGAGCTATTCGCGTAGGGTTTTTGTTTGCCTGAGGCGTCAGGGCGGGTTCCCGCAGACACCCCGCAAGCACGCGGTTTCGTCGAACCTCGCCCTATTCTCTAAACGCTTCACTTGGCGTAGCATCCGCGCATTCCTCTGATAATCATATAAACGAGACATGGCCCTGATCGCGCGCAATCTGCTTGGCATCGCCGTACTGCTGCTCATCGCTTTCATCTTCTCCACCAATCGCCGCGGTATTCGCCTGCGCACCATCGTGCCTGCACTGCTGGTGCAGGTGGGCATTGGCGCCTTCATCCTGTTCGTTCCTTTCGGCAAGAACGTACTCTCCGCGGCGGCGGCGGGGGTAAATCATGTACTCGGCTACGGCAACGCAGGCATTGAGTTCCTGTTCGGCGGCCTGGTCCAGTCAAAGATGTTCGACCTCTTCGGCAGCGGCGGTTTCGTCTTCGCCGTTCGCGTGCTGCCCGTCATCATCTTCGTGACCGCACTGATCTCAGTGCTCTATTACCTCGGCATCATGCGATGGATCGTGATCGTGCTCGGTACGATCTTCCAGAAGCTGCTCGGGGTATCGAAGATCGAATCGTTCTCGGCCGTCACCACCATCTTCCTCGGTCAAAGCGAAATGCCGGCGGTCGTGAAGCCGTTCGCACGCGACATGACCAGCGCGGAACTGTTCGCCGTCATGTCGAGCGGCATGGCTGCAGTCGCGGGCTCGGTGCTCGCAGGGTATGCCGGTCTCGGCGTGAAGGTCGAATACCTGCTTGCTGCGTCGTTCATGGCCGTACCGGGCGGATTGCTGTTCGCCAAGATCATCCACCCGACGAGCGAAGCCAGCCGCGTCACGCTTCAAAACATGAACTTCGATGAAAAACGCCCGGCCAATGTGATTGAAGCCGCCAGTTCGGGAGCAACCGTCGGCCTGAAGATCGCGGTCATGGTCGGCGCCATGATGATTGCGTTCGTTGGCCTGATCGCGATGTTGAACGGGATTGTGGGCGGCATTGGAGGCTGGTTCGGTGACCCCAATGTATCGATGCAATCCGTGCTCGGCGCCGTGTTCGCGCCCATCGCCTATTTGATCGGCGTGCCCTGGGATCAGGCCGCGCTCGCCGGCAATTTCCTTGGGCAGAAACTCATTCTCAACGAGTTCGTGGCGTACGCGTCGCTGTCTCCGTATTTGAAGGACTCCGCCAGCGTCGCCGCGGCTGGATTGCAGGTACTCGATCCGCGTACCATAGCGATCTTGTCTTTCGCGCTGTGCGGCTTCGCAAACTTTTCGTCGATCGCTGTATTAACCGGCGGCTTCAGCGCGGTTGCGCCGGAGCGGCGCGCGGAAGTGGCACGCTACGGCTTGCGGGTCGTGCTCGCCGCCACGCTCTCGAACCTGATGAGCGCGACGATCGCGGGCATGTTCCTGACACTGAACTGAGGAGAAAATCATGACGATGGACGAGTTGCTCGAACGCGCGAAGAACGCTCGCGAACGCGCTTATGCACCCTATTCCAGGTTCAAGGTGGGTGCAGCCTTGCTCACCAAAGACGGCAGTGTATTCGATGGCTGCAACGTCGAGAATGCATCGTACGGATTGTGCAATTGTGCGGAACGTACCGCGTTTTTCAGCGCAATTGCCGCAGGCTACACGCGCGACCAATTCGCAGCGCTCGCCGTGATCGGCGACACGGACGGACCCATTGCGCCCTGCGGCGCATGCCGTCAGGTGATCATTGAACTGGGCGGCCCCGAGTTGACCATCCGCCTTGGCAACCTCAATGGCGCGATCCGCGACACCACGGCCCGCGAACAACTCCCCGACGCGTTTTACCTATGACAAAGCATAAGGTCATCTACGACACCGACCCAGGTGTCGACGACGCCATGGCGCTGGTGTTCCAGGCGCTGCATCCCGAGATCGAACTCCTTGGCATCACGAGCGTGTTCGGCAACGCAACCATAGAAACGACCACGGCCAACGCGCTCTACCTGCGCTCGCGTTTTGCGCCCGGCGTGCCGGTCGCACGCGGGGCGGCGGCGCCGTTGCATCGCGCACCGCCTGCGCCGCTCGGCTGGATTCATGGCGACAACGGCCTCGGCAATATCGAGCTGAACCGGCCCGCCGATACAACGCTCGATCCGCGCCCCGCGCATCAATTCATGATCGATACGATTCGCGCCCTTCCCGGTGAAGTGACGCTGATCGCGGTCGGTCCATTGACGAATCTCGCACACGCACTGCAAGCCGACCCGGACATTGCCGCGCTGGTGAAGCAGGTCGTCATCATGGGCGGCGCGTTTGGTACGGCCGGCGTGCTCGGCAACGTATCGCCGGCGGCTGAAGCCAACATCCTGTGCGACCCGGATGCGGCAGATCTCGTCCTTGGCGCGGCGTGGCCGGTCACGCTCGTCGGCCTCGACGTCACGCAAAACACGATCATGCCGAACGACTGGCTGGCATCGATCCGTGATGGCGCCGGTGAGGCCGGCCGTTTCGTGTGGGACGTATCAAGGCATTACGCGCAGTTTCACCACGCCAGCGCCGGACTCGAAGGCATCTACGTGCATGATTCATCGGCGGTAGCGTACGTGCTGGCGCCGCATCTTTATACGGTGCGCCACGGCCCCGTGCGGGTGCTGACCAACGGTATCGCGACGGGTCAGACGATACAAAAACCGTCGACCATGCGCGTTCCCGCGCCGGACTGGGACACCCGTCCGACGCAGTCGGTTTGCATCGGCGTGGATGCGGCGGGCATGCTCGATCTATACAAAAACACCTTGCTCAAGACGCTTTAACTTTAACTGGAGAGCCTTGCCCCTAGCCACACGCGCAAGGCTTCGACTTCTTCAGCACAGACTGAATGCGGCATCGGGTAGGTATGCCATTCCAGCTTGCAACCGTGCGCGAGCGCGAAGTCGCGGCCTTGGGTCGCCAGTTCAATGGGTAGCACAGGGTCTTGCGTGCCATGTGCGGCGAATATCGGCGTATCGCGATTTGCTTCGCTAAACGACGCATCGATCAAACCCGGCGACGGCACGTAACCAGACAGCACGATCAGTCCCGCCAGTTTCTCGGGATGGGTGAGCCCTGCCGTGTACGTCATTGCCCCACCTTGCGAAAACCCGGCCAGGAATATCTTCGAAGTCGGAATGCCACGCTCGTTCTCCCGCGCGATCAGTTCGCGAATCCGTTCACACGATGCCTTCAACCCGGCTTCATCGACCCGGCGGTTCACGCCTTCGAACGACAAAATGTCGTACCACGCCCGCATCACATAACCGTTGTTGCCGGTCACCGGCATTTCAGTAGCGTTCGGGAAAACGAAACGCACGGCGGGCAAATCACCCAGGCGCAGCTCGGGCACAAGCGGGATGAAATCGTTGGCGTCGGCGCCCAGGCCGTGCATCAGGATCACGGCGTACTCGGGATTTGGCGCAGTTTCCACGTCGATGGTGGTAAGCAAAGCAGTCATTGACTGGACTCCAGTTTCAGATCAGATGATAGGGACGAGAACGAGAACGATGCCGAAAAGCGAGACCATCCATACGAGCGAGCGCAGGAACGGAATTCCCGCCGCATACAAGGGCACGTAGACCACGCGCGCGACGATGTACAACCACGCGCCGTAAAGCGTCAGCGTACCTTCACGGCCGGCCATGTGCGCGATCAGGATGGCGATGGCGAACACGGGCAAGGTCTCGAACAGGTTGCTCTGGGCACGCATCAGACGCCCGGTCACCTTGCCGACGGGCGGCCCCGGCTGGTCGCGCGGTCCGCCGTTATGTCCGATCCCCGTCTCGCGGGTGCGCACCACCGATGGCAGCAGCACCTGAATAAGGGCGAGCACTAGCGTCCAGGCGAGGATATGAAGTTCGGTTGTCATGGGAAGTATTGGTTTGAGAGTGGCGTTGTGCGAAACCGGAATCATCATGCCATCATTGAAACACTGCTTAGCCTTGGGGCGTAACTTATGCAAACACTTCCCGTGCGTCTGGTTCCCGGCGACGACCTGCGTGCCGCGCTCGAAGCAATTGCGCGAGACCAAGGCATAGGAGCCGCGTTCGTGATGCAGGGCATCGGCAGCCTGCGCGTGGCGAACCTGCGTTACGCGGGTCTCGACGAGCCAACGCGGCTTGACGGTGACCTCGAAATCCTGACGCTGGCCGGCTCGCTTTCCGCCGACGGCGCACATCTTCACATGGCCGTCTCGAATGCCGAAGGCCGCGTGGTCGGCGGCCATGTATCGCCCGGATGCATTGTGCGGACGACGGCGGAAATCCTGATTGTTTGCCTGGAGGGCGTGCGCTTCTCACGTGATCTGGATTCTGGCACCGGCTTCCCCGAGCTGTCGATACACCCTCAGGACTGATGCCGCGACCTCGCCGCCGCCCCCGGCCTCGACCAATATCTGCGTGCCATTTCGATGCTTAGGATACACGCCACCAGCCAGATCGTTCCCAGTGCAAAACCCGCGAGCACGTCGCTCGCGAAATGCACGCGCAGGAATACGCGGCTGCTCGCCGTGGTGACCACAATCAGTGTGGCTGCCACGATCACGGGCAAGCGCCAGCCGTCCGGCACGACCCGCACAAGCACATACGCGATGATGCCGTAGGTGACAAGCGACCCTGATGAATGGCCGCTCGGGAAACTCCATCCGGTGGCGGTGGCGATCGACTGGTCATGCACGGGCCGCACGCGTTCGAAAATGTGTTTGATGATGCTATTGAGCAGGCCGTTGCCGACTATCGCGAGCGTAAAGCCAATCGCGAGTGCGAACCGGCGCCGCGCGATCAGGATGGCTGCGCCGAGCACGCACCAGGCGGCGAGGACCCATGCATCGCCCAGATGCGTGACGAGTGCAAACGCACGGATCACGCCGATAGGAACCGCGCTCGCTATGCCGTCGGCGAAAGCCTGGTCCAGGCGGCCGAGTGTCTCGCCGGCGCCGATTTCATCGGCGATTGCAGCGAACAAGGCGGCCGCACCGACGATGATGGCAAAACTCACCGTCAAGTTCACGACCAGCAAGACCTTGGGCGGCAAGCCGCCGTTTTCCCGCGGTAATCCATAACGTTGAACGAGTTGCCACGCGCTCAGTACTACGACCATTGCGAGAGTCAGGGAGACCGCAAACACAATCAGTGCGTGCTCACCGGCTGCGTGCGCTACTTCAAACAGGCCGGTGTACGGCCCTTCAATCTGCTTCATGAAAGCGTCGCTAATGGAGTCTTGAGCGACTCGTTATCCAGGTCGATCTCGTGTTGTATGTTGGGTTCAAACGATGCGATCACCCGATTGAAATCCCAACGCGTGACAACCGCACGGCGCGTGCCATTAGTCGACGCATTGTAGTCAATCACGTTCACCGAATTAGGCACCCTTCCACGCACGCGTGAAGACAATGATGTCCCCGCCTGCACGGCCCACATCCGGCGCGGCAAGTCCTTATACGCCACATGCAGCGGCGATACATACGGGAGATGGATATGACCGCCCAGGATCAGGTCCACGCCCGCCTGCGACCATCGTTGAATGGCATATTCGCGGCCGTGCAACAGGTTCCTGATGTCATTGGCACGCGCCGCCACGACTGGCTGATGCGTGACGACAACCCGTAGCTGACGCGGCGTCGCCTGGTCGAGGCGAAGCACCACGCGCTCCACTTGTTGCGCCGATATTTCGCCATCCTTACGACGATACGCACGCGCCGTGTTCACACCGATCACCATGAGCTCGGCCGATTCGAACACGGGGTCGAGATCGTCTCCGAACACGCGCCGGTAATTCGCGTACGGATGAACAATACGCGCGAAAAGGTTATACAGCGGAATGTCATGATTGCCCGGCACGATAACCAGGGGCGTTGCACCCAACGTATCGACGAACGCGCGCGCTGCGCTAAATTGCGCGCGTCTGGCGCGCTGCGTGATGTCGCCGGACATGACAACGAGATCGGGCTGCAGCATATTGGCGAGACGCAGCAACGCTGCCACGACCAGCGGTTGTTCGGTGCCAAAGTGCGGATCGGAAATCTGGAGCAACAGGGTCATGAGCGATTGGCATTGGCAACGTCGGCTTCGGGCTTGAGCAGGAACAGCGGCTCCGGGGCAACGCGAAATTCGAGCGGCAGGGTGATCCAGTTTATCTCGCCATCGGTCGCAACCTTGACGGGTCGTTGACGCTTTGACGGATGCGTCACCGTGATGCGCTTGAACGCGAAACTGATGACGTTGTCTGCGTCGCTCATCCGGCCCGCCGCACCGCGCAGCGTGAGGCCAAGTTGCGCAAGGCGTCCGATTGCCCGCGGCGCAATCGCTGCGAGCAAACCGCGCTCCAGTTGCGGCGCCTCTGCCACGCCGATCTGCTCAAGTTGCAAGCGATTGTTGCCGACAAAAAGTGTCGATGTCCGGACCTCATGCATTGTGCCATCGTGCTCGATGTGAAGACGCAAATGACGATGCGGGCGCAGTAGCGTCACGGCTGCGGACCACAGGGCAATCAAGCGGCTGCGGCCAAACTGGCGCTTGTAGATCTCCCGGTCTTCCAGCAGCTTCGGGTACAAACCCAGACTCGCGTTGACGAGGAACATGCGCTCGTTGACGAAGCCGGCCTGGACCGGAAACGCTCGTGCGTTGAGCAGGAGAGCGATGGACTGCGTAGTGTCGGCGGGAATGCCGTGGTCGCGGCTGAAGTAATTGAATGTGCCGCGCGGCAGCACCGCGAACGCACAACCGCTGCCGAGGACTGCCTGGGCGACGGCACACAGTGTGCCGTCGCCACCCGCACCCACCACCACGGCGTTTTGCGCTTTTGCATCGCGTACCGCCTGGCGAGCGGTATCGGCGAGTTGAGAAGGATCGGCGACCACGCGAAGCTCGAACTTTCGCCCAGCCCGCCCGAGGATACTGTCGAGCGCAGCGCGCGTTTCATCGCTTTGCTTGCGCCCCGATCCCGCATTCATCACGATAATAAACGGGGTGTCGGCAGCGATGAGGCGCGGCGCGGAGTTGGAGTTGGTTTGAGGGAAATTGGCAACCGAAGGCGACGTTGAAAGTTCGGGGGGCGTCATGAACGGCGCTCCTCTAAGGTCAGGGCCGAGCGCAACTCGGCAAGGGGACAGGCGCGTGAATGTCAGCCCCTGCGATCAGGCCGATGCGCGGTACCCAGGAATTATAACAATTAGCTTACAACTTGATTTGCTGAACAAAACCGGAAGGAGGGTGGAAGAAGAGGATAAGCACAGAGTGCGTGAACACGATACATACGCAGCGGAACAACTAAAAACGATAAAACGCAGCGCGGCGTCAACACGCCGCGCTGCGTCCTCACGGGCAAACTACATATGCTCGCCTCGTATGTATCCCTCAAGCTGGTGAATGGTGAGCTCCTGCTCCGACATGATGTTTTTCACCAGGTCGCCGATCGAAATCATGCCCACCAGCTTCTCGCCATCGATAACCGGCAAATGCCGCATGCGACGCTCAGTCATCAGCGCCATGCAGTCGTCCGTGGTCTGATCGGGACGCACGAAGCGCACTTGCGAAGTCATGATTTCGCGTACCGGAGTCTGCCGTGAAACACGGTCCATCAGCACGACTTTGCGGGCATAGTCACGCTCGGTCATGATGCCGACAATTGCTTCGCCATGGGTCACGATCAACGCGCCAATGTGCTTCTCCGCCATCATCGCGATAGCCTCGTAGACCGATGCCGTATCGGCGATCGTGAAGATGGTGTGATCGGGTTTCGAATTAAGAACTTGTGCGACTGTTGCCATCGAACGCCTCCGTTGAACCGCGCGACGCCTGCCGGCTGGCGGGCGTTTCACATGGGTGGACAGCTGGCATCCGGATCGTACGACGCGTTTCACAACGGGTTTGCAGAAACCCTCGCATCCAGCGCCTTACATCCATATTACCCAGCCCATTCAAAAAGTATAGGCCAGAGACCTGCTCCGTGAACGCTGGAAAACACTGCTTTTCATGCGTTCAAGGGTCTATCCCGATGCAGCCGCACACGTGACCCGATTGGCGTGAAACAGTCCAGGCATAAAGCACCGAAAGTGCTTCAGTTTCCCCGCACCGCGCCGCTAATCAGGAACCGGCTATTTAGAAGCACGGCATAAATCGATCAGGAGAACCACCTTGAGCAGTTCACAACACGACATCGAACAGCGAGTTCGGCTCGCGGGCAACAACATGTTCGAACTGCTCCTGTTTCGCCTGGGCGAAGCACCGGACTCCGAACAACGTGAACTCTATGGCATCAACGTATTCAAGGTGCGCGAGATCCTAGCGATGCCGCCAATCACCGTGGTCGCCGGCGCCAACCCGGAGATTCTTGGCGTAGCCGATATCCGCGGCCAGATCATCCCCGTGATCGACCTTGCTCAGGTCACGGGCTGCCAGCCGAAGAACGGTCTCAAGATCCTGCTCGTCACCGAATTCGCGCGCACCACACAAGGCTTTGCCGTCGAGGAAGTCGATGACATCGTGCGGCTCGAGTGGAATCAGGTTTTGTCTGCGGAATCGCATTCGAGCGGACGGACGGTGACCAGTTTCGCGCGTCTCGACGGCAACGTGGATGGCTCCCGGCTTGCGCAAGTACTGGATGTCGAACAGATCCTGCGCGACGTGTTGCCATCGACGCAAGTGGAGATCAGTGAAGAGAGCACCGGCCGGATTGTCCTGAAACCGGGTACCAAAGTGCTCGCCGCCGACGATTCGGGCGTCGCGCGCAGCCTGATCGAACAAAGCCTGACCGCGATGGGCGTGCAGTTCATCATGACCAAGAGCGGCCAGGAAGCGTGGAACGTGCTGGAAGATTTACAGAGCAAGGCGGAAAAACACGGCCGGTGCGCCGCGGACGAAATCGCGCTGGTGCTGACCGATCTCGAAATGCCTGAAATGGACGGATTCACGCTGACGCGCCGGATCAAGGCGAACGCCGGCATGCAGGCGATTCCGGTAGTGATCCACTCGTCATTGTCCGGGTCGGCGAACGAGGAGCACGTGCGCAAGGTGGGCGCGAACGCTTATGTGGCCAAATTTGCCGCCGGAGAACTGGCATCCGTAATGCGCGACGCGCTCAAGATGACGGGCACCTGAAACAGTCTTTTCGTATAGGTACACAAACACAAACGCCCGCTGAACTCACGTTCAACGGGCGTTTGTGCATTCTGTACTTCTGTACTATCCGGCCGTCAAGCTTGGCGCGATCACGGCGGTACCCGTGGTACCGGCCGTGCGCGTAGGAGCCTGCAAACTACTCACACTGCCGAATTACTGGATTACTGACCGAAGAAAACAGATTGTGCCTTGGTCGAACTATCGCGGCTCGAACCCGACTGCGACACGGTGTTGCGTGCGCCGCCGTACGAGTTCGCTTCAGCGTTGTTTTGCGCAGCGATGGTTTGCGTGTTGATGCCTTGTTGCGAAACCGGAGCGCCAACCGACGGGCGATACGAAGGTGCCGGGCCGTAGCCGCTGGCAAATGCCGGAACAGCGATAGAAGCAGTGGCGGCGATCAGTAACGATGCGAGAAGATTCTTTTTCATGGTGAGCTCCGATATACGTTGGACGTTCGACTGGTTCAGAAAGGCGTCGCAGCGGTCAAACTTCTTTCGGTGGCTGCTTCGTCGATGAAATGCAGTGTATACCCCTACTATCGGATTTTTATCCCCATAAACTTCAATACACTTTTCGCGATAAGCCAATAATCAAAAAAGGTCGGGAGCAGGAAAAATGGACGCGAGTGAGCCTGGAAAAGGCTCACCGGGACGTTGAGGTCGAAATATTTGTAGGGTCGAAACCCATCGAAAATCGAAAATTTTTGAGCGTCGTACTGTTGAACACCTTGTTGGTGACTCAGCGAGCGGCGTTTAGTGAACCTGAACCAGACGGCTGATCAGGTCGACCAGAACACCCGGCGCATTACCCTTCTGACAATAACCATCGAACCCGGCGTGTAGCCCTTTCGAGCGCACATAATCCTCACCGAGCGCCGTAAACGCAATGATTCCCGCGTTTCGGGTGGGAGAAATCCTGCGTAGAACACGTGCAGTTGCAAAACCATCGTGTTCCGGCATGCTGATGTCCAGGATCACGATGTGCGGCACCCAGCCGTCAATCGCCTGCAGCGCGTCAACACCGCTCAGCACGAAACGCGCGTCGCAACCGTCCGCGCTCAGCGCTGCAGCAAGGCCTTCGGCGCTTGCCGCGTTATCGTCGACAACCAGGATTCGCCAGCGTTCGGCGTCGGCATCTACGTTCCGATCGGTCCATAACACGCAGCTTGAAGTAAAGGAGACTGAAACCATGACCGCTCAGATTTATGCATGTGCAGCAAACGGAGCATTTTCCGCGCCAACCTGCCGATTAACCGCGAGCGGTTTGTGTCGATGTCATGAAAAAACCGCCAAAACACTTGTCCGATAAAGCCAGACAGACTTAAAACCGGCGCCCTCCAGGCTTCGCAACGCGCCGGCGAGCCCGCCTTCAGGATTTGGTCTTGGCTTTTTTGCTGGAAGATTCATCCGTGGAGCGTAGTTTTGCGTTCGCCGATACCAGCAGATTTGCATCGACCTGACGCACCGCGTGTTCAAGTCCGTCCAGCGCGTCTCGCAAACTGCGCTTCTCAGCCTTGTTCAGCGGTTGCGGCCCCAACTCCTCGACCAGCTTCGCTTCTTTCTCCAGACGTTTGAGCAATTTAGCTCCCAGACGGCTATCGATGGCTTGCTCGCCCAGCAATTCGACGATGCTCGTCGCGAGCCGCGTCAGTCCATCTGCCGTGGTTTGCGTAGGTTCGTCCTGCTCGACGCGATCTTCCATTTGTGTTTCCCCGATGACGCGAAAAGAGTCGGGCTGCGCCCGACGGCCCTCTTGCACCGCGCGAGTCTACCCACAGGGCGTGACAACCATAAGTACTTTCTGTGTCACGCGGCATTTGACCAACAATAACGCAAATCCGGTGATCGTTGCTTGATTCGAAATGCCCGGCAGGGACAATCGAAAGCTGGATGACCTCGCAATTGCCGCCACCCCTGCCCCTGCCGCCGCCGCTAACGATGACCGAATCTCGATGACTGAATTACGAACCAACCCGCTTCCCTACGCCTCGGATTTCTCGGGCATCGTGTGCGGGTTTCGTTTCGCGCAGGACGCGCCCGGCGTGCCGATCGACTCCGCCGGGGCGCTCGACTGGCTGGCGCAATCCAGCGCCAAGCGCGCTTCCGGCGACTTCGTCTGGCTGCACTTCGACCTTGCGAACAGCGCAAGCGAACGCTGGATGCGCACGCACCTCGACCTGCCCGACGCCTTCTTCGAGAACTTGCGCGACGGCTCGCATTCCACGCGAATAGAACATCAGGAAGGCGCGCTGCTCGCGGTCATCAACGACGTGATGTTCAACTTCGACGTGAGCCCCTCCGAAATCGCAACCTTATGGGTCTACACGCGCGAAAAGCTGCTCATCACCGCGCGGCTGAAACCGCTGCGTTCCATCGATACGCTGCGAGAGTCGGTACGCAATGGCGAGGTCTTCCGGTCGACGGCCGAACTGCTCATCCATCTGTTGCGCGACCAGGCTGACCTGCTGGTACAAATCGTTCGAAAAACGAGCATCGATATCGACCGGATAGAAGATCGCTTCCTTTCGATGAGATCCCCCGCCACTCGGTCGGAACTCGGCGCGTCGCGACGCGTGCTGGTCAGGCTGCAGCGTTTGCTCGCGCCGGAACCGGGATCGATTTTCCGGCTGCTGGCGCGCCCTCCACGCTGGCTTGAGACGCTCGACCTTCAGGATCTGCGGGACGCCACCGAAGAATTTTCGCTGGTGCTAGGCGATCTGGCGGGACTGGTCGAACGCATCAAGCTGCTTCAGGAAGAGATCGCCGCACGCACGGACGAGCAAAGCAACCGCACGCTGTTCACGCTGACGCTGGTCACCGTGCTGGCGCTGCCGATCAATATTGTCGCGGGGATTTTCAGCATGAACGTTGGCGGCGTGCCGCTCGCCGAAAACAAGCACGGTTTCTGGGTGATGGTGGCGATCGTTGCAACCTTCACTGCGCTGGCGGGATGGTGGGCCTTCTACCGGCGGCGCGGCAAGTAAACAACCGGCAGTGGGTCGATGCATCGGTCTTCGCGACGGCTGAAGACCCGAGCAGGAAACCGCCAGCTCGCCTCGATCAGAAACCCAGGTCGCTCAGGCCGGGATGGTCGTCCGGACGGCGTCCCAGTGGCCAATGATATCTACGCTCGGATTCCTTGATCGGCAAGTCATTGATACATGCGTGCCGATGCGTCATCAGGCCAGCTTCGTTGAACTCCCAGTTTTCATTCCCGTAACTACGGAACCAGTTTTTCGAATCATCGTGCCATTCGTAAGCGAAGCGCACCGCGATTCGTGATCCGGTGAACGCCCACAGTTCCTTGATCAGCCGGTAATCCAGTTCACGCGCCCATTTGCGCGCCAGGAACGCCTCCACCTCAGCACGTCCCGATACAAATTCAGCGCGGTTGCGCCAGCGCGTGTCTTCGCTATAGGCGAGAGCAACCCGCTTTGGGTCGCGTGTATTCCAGCCGTCTTCCGCGAGACGGACCTTTTGCCGGGCGGTGTCGGCATCGAATGGCGGGAATGGCGGTTTGCTTTCCATGGCGCTTCCTTTGGATCTGGAGGGTGATTGCAATTGGCTGACGATACGCAGTCAATCGATAAGGTAATTCGTTGGAAGACAGGTCTGTCTACCTTCTTACTCTAGCGCAGGGAGACAGACCTGTCTACAATCCATCGATATGGACAATCAATCATTGAATGCGGACCTTCCTCCGGCCGAGCGCATTCTTATCACGGCTCACGCGCTGTTCTATCGGGACGGCATTCGTGCGACCGGAATCGATCGCGTGATCGCGGAATCGGGTGTCGCGAAGAAGACTTTTTATCGCTACTATCCGGCGAAAAATGACCTGATCATCGCGTTCCTGGAGTATAGGCACCGAAACTGGATGACGTGGTTCGAAGACGCCGTGCAGCGCCATGGCGCGAACGCGGACGCATTGGTCCCGGCATTGGCGGAATGGTTCGAGGGCGATGCGTATCGCGGTTGTGCGTTCATTAACGCGGTGGTGGAAGTAGGCGGGACCCAGCCCGAAGCGGTCGATATCTCACGACGCCACAAGCTGGATATGGCTGCGGTTATCAGGACGCTGCTGCCGGCATCGTCGAGAACCGCGAAGGCCGATGCACGGGCATTGGCCATGGCGGTTGATGGCGCCATCGTGGGCGCGCAATTTGAGGAATCGCCGGACGCGGCGTTGAAATCGCTGGCTCGCATAGTAAAAGCAATCGCCGATACCGCCAGGAGTTAGCGCAACGGGCTGCGGTGGAATTCAAGCCGCGTACATAAAATAAGGCCGGCCCAAACACGAGTTTGGACCGGCCTTGTTACGTATGCGTACCCGACGCCCGGTCAGGTACGCAACGCTACATCGGGCGAATCATCGACGAGAAGCGCTTAGTGCTCGTTGCTCAGCACGATCTGCGCAATCACGCCGGTCGCGATGGCGGCAAGCACGTAATCACCGTTCACACCCACCCAGTGATAACCGCGCGGGGGTTGCTGCAATCCATAGCCGCGATAATCGTCGACTACATATTGGCGATCGCGATAGTCGTTCGGCAAACGATCTCCTCGATGCCAGTCATGCGGTCCTTCCCCGCGCGCGCCGCCAGGGCCGCCGCGCCCCGGACCATTGTCCGCATGCATTGGCACTGGCGGACGGCCATTGTTGTGGTTTTGTGCGCCCGGGCCACCTTGCGGGCCGTGACCGTGGTCTTGATCTTGATGACCGCCGCCGTCATGGCCTTGCATGGCGGGGCCGCCTGGACGTTCTTGCGGTCCGCCTTGATGGCCTTCACCAGGCCCAGGGCCGTTTTGAGCAAACGCAGTGGCCGTCAGGCCCAAGCTTGTAAACAGGACTGCAGCAGCAATATGACTCTTCTTCACGAACACCTCGTTCAACGTTGTAAGTATGGTTCTAGTATGGCTCACGCAAGCGGCGTTCCACCGCGTGCGGCGAAACTTGACACCTTACGCATTCCATACAAACGTTGAATCTGGCATCACGCCGCGCGCGAGTCCTCGCTAAAACAGGACGCTATCGCCCTCATTAAAACGTTCAATGAAGCGTGAACAGCGGTTGCGCCGCACCGCAATATCGGGCAAAGCCTTATTGCATAACGCGTTGTTGTGATTATTCGCGCTAACAAGACAGTGTATTCACCTTAACGGTATTTATCCGAGCAGGCTGATTGCGTAAGTTCGACCATGAACCATGCCAGGAACGAACCATGACAGCGTTAGCCAGAAGCGCGGACCCGTGGCTGCAAACGGTCCGCTCATTGACAGCGACCCACAACCGCGCGGCAGAAGCTGCCCCACGGCAAAGGTCTGTGCACCCGTTTTTAGAGCGACTCACGCGAGCGTGGGAACGTGATCATCCGCGCGTCGCTTCGCAAACGCCATCGCCACAATCGTCGAGGCCCTTTCCCGAGGCTGTCGTGCGCGTGATTGAACGGCCGAGCAGCGCGACGGCGATTGTCTATTGGTCCGACGCGGGAACCTGCCACTACGGATATCAGGGATGGCGAGTGACCACGGCCACGTCGGGCGGTGCTTGCGCACTGACCGGCGCGCCCATTCACCGGGGCGACTCGGTGTATCGGCCGTCACAGCGCGATCCGAAACCACAGAACGCAGCGGCGATGATTCTTGCGGCTTCCATGCCACAGGACGAGACCAGCGACGCCGATTTGCAGGGCCAGCACGCCTGAAAGCGTCCTCGGGTCCGGTGAAATGGCCTGAAAGCACGACTGCATCATGCGGTCGTCCTTTCCGCCATGTGGAACGTTCACATCAAACACGCCGATTCTGAGAAACAGCTTTAACTGTTTCAATCGACGGCAATGCGTACGCGGATTAGTGCGGCTTGCTCTTGTTTCAAACTCCCTTCGCAAACTCTCGGCTGGCTGCAACAGCGTCTCTCCAAGTCCCCTCGCAAACGCTTGCGTTAATTGCAAGTTTCAAGCCCAAATCCGCGCTGCGTGACTGATAGTGCCGGCATCGTTTCATAAGCCAGAAGTACGAATCCCGTTTCGCAACGCCATTAAACTGTAGAGCCGCGCTTTCATTGCAGGGTGCGCAATACGGCCAAAGGCACGCGGTCCGCCACCGTTCCAGTTGTGCACCGAGAAGCATCAACCGTCGTCAATCTGTCATAGCAGTTCAGTAGGATCGCAGTCTCCCGCCGCTCCATCACTGCAAGGAGTTAATCGTGAAGAGTTATCAAGCGCAGCGCGTCGAAGCCAGAGACACTATTCGTTCAGGTGACACAGCTTACGAATCGCCGGTACGCCGCGAGTCGCAAGAAGTGCGTGCACAAGCGGATCAGGACGTCTATGGCGATTCACTCGACATCCCGCTGAACTACGGCGGCATGATGGACGCCGTCCGAGACGCAGTCAGGGCCAACCTATAAACAGCAGCATGAAAAAGCGGCGCCTCAGAAATGAGAGCGCCGCTTTTTTTTGTTCCGCTTTTGCGTTGTTGCTGCGGGCGTTGCATGCCGTGCCGCTGCATTCGCTTAGCGCTTCGCGCTCGCCGCTGGACCCAACCTCCTGATCACAGCCTCGTGCTGCGGATACGCTTTTGTCAAAGCAGCCACATCGGCGAGTTCGAACTCGCTGAACTCGAACCCGGGCGCGACCGTGCAGCCCACCAGTGCGAACGCCGCCGGATCGCATAATTCTGCCGCAAACCAGTGCCCCGCCGGTACAACCGCCTGGAATACGGCGTTGTGGTGCGTCAGCGCGTTACCCAGGCGATGCGTGTGCAATTGCCCGGTGACGTCGATAACATGAACATCGATTGGATCTCCTGCATAGAAGTGCCACACCTCGTCCGAGCGGATTCGATGCCATGCCGAATGCGCGCCATCGCAAAGCATGTAGTAGATCGCGGTCGATGCCGAGCGCGTCGCGCCCAATGAAGCTTCGCGTACTACCTTATCCTCACCACGAAATGTCTCGCGAAAATAGCCGCCTTCAGGGTGCGGCTGGAGTCCGAATCGTTCGATCAGCACGTCACACATCAGCCACGCTCCTTATGCTTTAAGCCTGTAGCCCGTCTTGAAGATCCAAGCAACCACGCCAATAAACACCGCGAGGAACACCAGCGTCATGATGAGGCTGATCTCGACGCTGACATCGGCGGTACCGTAAAAACTCCAGCGAAATCCGCTGATCAGATAAACCACCGGGTTGAACAACGCGACGGCTTTCCAGAACGGCGGCAGGATATCGATGGAATAAAAACTTCCGCCGAGGAAGGTCAGCGGCGTGATGATCAGCAGCGGGATCACCTGCAACTTTTCGAATCCATCTGCCCAGATGCCAATGATGAATCCCAGCAGGCTGAATGTCACCGCGGTCAGCAGCAGGAACACGATCATCCAGAACGGGTGATCGACGTGCAGGGGCACGAACAGCCGCGCGGTCGCAAGAATGATGAGGCCGAGGATGATCGACTTGGTGGCGGCTGCACCAACATAACTCAGCACGATCTCCATATACGAGACCGGCGCCGATAACAGTTCGTAGATGGTCCCCGTGAACCTCGGAAAATAGATACCGAACGACGCGTTCGACACGCTCTGCGTGAGCAGCGACAACATCACGAGCCCCGGCACGATGAACGCACCGTAGCTCACGCCGTTCACTTCGGGAATGCGCGAGCCGATCGCGGCGCCGAACACGACGAAATACAGCGAGGTGGAAATCACCGGCGAGATGATGCTTCCCATGATGGTGCGCCACGTGCGCGCCATTTCGAATACATAGATCGCGCGGACTGCATGAATATTCATTTTTTCTCTCCGACCAGGCTCACGAAAATGTCTTCCAGCGAGCTTTGTGTCGTTTGCAGGTCCTTGAACTTGACGCCGTTATCGGCGAGGTCTTTCAGCAGCGTAATGATGCGGCCCGGTTCATCCTGCGCGTCGTAGGTGTAGGTCAGCTCACTCCGGTCAGCGGACAGGTCGAGCCGGTAAGCACTCAGTCCGGCGGGAATGGTGTCGATCACATCTTCCAGTTGCAGCACGAGTTTCTTCTGGCCGAGCTTGCGCATCAGTTCAGCTTTTTCCTCGACCAGGATGATCTCGCCGCCGTTGATCACACCAATCCGGTCGGCCATTTCCTCGGCTTCATCGATGTAATGCGTCGTCAGGATGATCGTCACGCCGTTGGCCTTCAGGCCGCGCACGAGATTCCACATATCGCGGCGCAATTCGACGTCGACGCCAGCCGTCGGTTCGTCCAGGAACAGGATTTCCGGCTCGTGCGAGAGCGCCTTCGCAATCAGCACGCGGCGTTTCATGCCGCCGGACAGCGTGACCAGCTTGTTGTCCTTCTTGTCCCAGAGCGACAGCGACTTCAGCACCTTTTCTATGTGCGCCGGATTCGGCGGCTTACCGAAAAGGCCGCGGCTGAATGAAACGGTGGCCCAGACGGACTCGAAAGCGTCGGTGGTCAACTCTTGCGGCACGAGGCCGATCATCGCGCGGGAGGCGCGGTAGTCCGAGATAATGCCGTGACCGTTGACCTTGACCGTGCCTTCCGTGGCATTCACGATGCCGCATACAATGCTGATCAGGGTCGTTTTGCCGGCGCCGTTCGGCCCGAGCAGTGCGAAGATTTCGCCACGGCGGATATTCAGCGTGACATTTTTCAGCGCCTTGAAGCCGGACGCGTAGCTCTTCGACAGATTCGAAATTTCGATGATGTTTTGCATGGCCGTGAAGATATCAGAAAGCGGAATATCGTTCGCAAATGGCCGGGATTAGATTTGGGGGTTGCCTGGCTTCATGGCGGCGGAAGGGCCACGAAAACACCGCGAAAAAGCGCCGGGAATGGGGTTTGCGATCCGGTTTGCTAACGTATCGTTATTCCAGGAAGAACCCGGAGGCTCGCATGACTGATCCCGATCCTTTTGACTTGCAGCGTTTTATCAAGGCCCAGGATCCGGTCCTCCAGACCGTCACGGCCGAGCTCGAGGCCGGCAAGAAACGCACGCACTGGATGTGGTTCGTATTTCCGCAGATCCAGGGCTTAGGCCATAGCGAAATGGCGCGGCGCTACGCGATTTCATCGGTGAATGAGGCGCGAGCCTACTTCGATCATCCCGTGCTGGGCGAACGCCTGTTGATCCTTACGCAAATTGTGAACGCGCTAGAGGGACGCTCGGTGGAACAAATCTTCGGTTATCCGGACGACCTGAAATTCCATTCATCGATGACCCTTTTCGCCCACGCCGCAAGCGACAAGACGCCGTTCGAACTGGCGCTGAATACCTATTTCGGCGGTGAGCCGGATGCGGGAACGGTCGCGCGTCTCAGATAAGCGCAACAGCCGCTCCGGCGGATCTCGTCCGACGAAACGATACAATTCGCGTCGATGCACATTCGCCACCTGCCGGTCCCACAAGGACCCGTGGCGGATTGCGTCACTGGCCGCATCTATCGATGGCACGGTCAGCCGAGCCTGGAGCACCTGCTTCTATTCGCTTCGCTTTATCGTTATTCGCCCAGCGCGATGCGGTGCGGCTCTCGCACCCGGCGCTTCGGGCGGCGCCCTTATTAATCAGCCAGGATCGTCTCTCCATGCTTTCGCGCGTCACCCGCTTGTTTCCTCTCTGGGCCGTCCTTATTTCGGTTGTCGCGTATTTCTCGCCGGCTTCGTTCACCGTCATCGCGCCGCACGTCACCACGCTACTCACGATCATCATGTTCGCGATGGGCGTGACGCTTTCATTCGCCGATTTCCGGCGCGTTTTCACCCGGCCGGCGCCGGTCATAGCGGGAATCGGCTTGCATTACCTGGTGATGCCGCTCGCAGCCTGGGCGATAGCAAAATTGCTGCGCATGCCGCCCGACCTGACGGCGGGCATGGTGCTGGTCGGCAGCGTTGCCAGCGGCACGGCGTCGAACGTGATGATCTATCTCGCACGCGGCGACGTCGCGCTGTCCGTCACCATCAGTGCGCTGTCCACGCTCGTCGGCGTCTTCGCCACGCCGCTGCTGACGCGCCTTTACGTGGATGCGTCCATTGCCGTCGATGTCCACGGCATGCTCATGAGCATCCTCCAGATTGTTGCGTTGCCTATCGTGGCAGGGCTGATCATCAATCACTTGTTCAACAAGATCGTGCGCGCAGTCGAACCCGCGTTGCCGATTATTTCGATGATCGCGATCCTGCTGATCATCTCGGCCGTGGTGGCGGGGACGCAAAAAAGTATTGCGTCGGTCGGTTTGCTAGTGATGCTGGGCGTGATCCTGCATAACGGCATCGGTTTGCTTGGCGGATATTGGGGCGGCCGTCTGCTTGGTTTCGATGAAGCCGTGTGCCGCACACTGGCAATCGAGGTCGGCATGCAGAATTCGGGACTCGCCGCCACGCTAGGCAAGCTGTACTTCACGCCAATCGCCGCTCTCCCGGGCGCGCTGTTTTCGGTGTGGCACAACTTGTCGGGATCGTTGCTGGCGGGGTACTGGGCTGGACGGCCTGCAAAAGGGTCGACACGTGATCTCGAGGCGAGGGAGTTGGCTGAAGGCTCGCAGCTGGAAAGCTGACGCCCAGCCTTCTCGCCTGCGCCGAGTTGTTTCACCTTATATTAGTGGTTGAATCAAGACCGGCTAGAAGGGGAACGATCATGGAACGCGACGATTTCATCGAAATGCTGGCGCGCGAAGGGTTTCAGACCACCGTGCTGGTGGAGCGCGAAGCCGGCGCGTCGCTTGATGACCATGCGCATGCGTTCGAAGCCAAGGCGCTGATTCTCGAAGGTGAGCTGACGCTGCGCATCGCTGATCAAGACACGCGCTATCAGCCAGGCGACGTGTTCCACTTGAGAGCAAACGAAACGCATAGCGAGCGTTACGGTCCGGAAGGCGTCTGCTATCTGGTGGGCCGAAAGTAGTAACAGATAGCAAGACGGCCGGACGACCGCCGGCCATTGAAAGCCCCTGGCGAAGCCAACGAACACATCGGCTTCGCTGCATCGCATGGTCACTCCTTCAGGACCGAACCGAACGGCATGTCGCTGACCGTCGATGCGTGTTTCTGCTTGTGAGCCTGCCGCATCGGCTTGAGCACGAAGAGCGCAAGCAACGCCGACGCCGCAGCCATTCCCGAAGCCAGCATGAACACCGCGTGCCAACTGCCGGTCGCGGCCGTGATCACGCTGCTGAACGGCACGAGCAAGGCTGCGGTCCCCTTCGCCGTGTACAGCAGGCCCGCATTGGTGGCTGCAAACTTTGGCCCGAATGTATCGCCGCAAGTGGCGGGAAAGAGGCTGTAGATCTCACCCCACGCGAAGAAGACAATACCCGTCAGCACGACGAACGCCACCGGGCTATGCCCGTATTTCGATAGCAGCAAGATGCCCACCGCCTCAATCGCAAACGCCATGAACATGGTGTTCTCGCGGCCGATGCGATCCGAAATCCAGCCGAAGAAAGGCCGGGTCAATCCGTTGAGAACCCGGTCGATCGTCAGCGCGAACGTGAGCGCGGGCAACGTCAGGCCAAGCAACGAAACAGGCGAATCGTGCAGCCCGAAGTCCTTCGCGATAGGGCCCAACTGAGCGGTCGCCATCAAACCGCCCGCGGCCATCATCACGAACATCAGGTACATCACCCAAAAGATCGGTGAGCTAACGACCTGTCTAGGCGTCGCGTTATAAACGGCGCTCTTCAGCGCACTCTTCACCGATGCAAGCAGGCTCGCAGGCGGCGCATACAGCGCCATGCCGAGCAGGAACACGATCAATCCCTGGCCGAGGCCGAACCACAGAAAGGTGGCTTCGTAGCCGCTGCTCTTGATCATGTGCGCGATCGGCACAACGGTTGCAGCCGATCCCGCCCCGAAGCCGGCCGCGGTAATGCCCGCTGCCAGACCACGCCGGTTGGGGAACCACTTCAACGCGTTGCCAACGCACGTGCCGTACACGGCTCCCGCGCCCACGCCGCCCACGGCCGCCGCGAAATACAGCATGGGCAGCGACGAAGCCACCGAGTTGAGCGCCCACGCAATCGCACACAGCAGACCGCCGGCAACGACAACCGGCCGCGGGCCGTACTTGTCGACGAGATAACCTTCGATAGGGACCAGCCAGGTTTCCGTGACCACGAAGATCGTGAACGCCACTTGAATCGCCGCTCGACCCCAGTGATGCTTTTCATCGATCGGATTCACAAACAAGGTCCAGCCGTACTGCATATTCGCGATCATGGCCATGCAGATCACGCCAAACACGAGCTGCATCCATGGCGACGCTAGCCGCGACGTACTTTCCTGGCGATTCGATTCCATCACTGTCTCCTTGGCATTTGCTGCCTTGTATTCGGGACGCCGAATGGACGCCTCCGTCATCGCCTGAGCTGGGTTTCGATAGCGATGGAATACACAATATGTAATATATCAAGTAAGTACAATGAAAGAATTGACAGGGTTTTTACCAGATCGGGTTAATACTGAAAGAAATATGAAAGTATTTTTCCGATTATTTCGCAGGATAAAAAAAAGGCCCGCAGGCAAGCCTGACGGGCCGAGACATGGTGCGCGACATGGCAGTCCGCAACACGTACGACAGTTATAGTAGAAAGTTAAATGTAATATAAATGTTTTTATTCAAGAGTTCGATACGTCGGCCGGCGCGAGGACGGAATCCTACGCATTGAACAGCTCGCTGCGGGCTGTGCTCATGATCGACGATATCGCCGGATGGCTGATCCGCCGTTCAATGGAGATGGCGAAGAACTCCTCAACAATCGTTTCGATATGTCCAACCGCAATCAAACCGTGCTCTCGTTTGAGTTGTGCCGCGAGGACCGTCGGCGCAAACAGCACGCCTCTTCCCTCGCGGCCAAACGCGAGCGTCAGCGCGCTGTCGTCGAACTCCCCCACCACGCGCGGTGAGATCATGCGTGACTTGAGCCAGTGATCGAGTTTCCTTCGGACTGCCGATTCAATTCCGGGCAGCAGCACCGGCATGTCGCTTAGCGATGCAGGGAAGGCTTTTGCCGCGCGAGCGGCCAAGGCTTTGGATGCGAAGCAACTGAGTGTTGAACGGCCAAGCGAATGGTTGAACGCCTTCACGTTCACATCGGGCGGAATGGGTGCGTCGGCAATGATCAGGTCCAGCCTATGCACGGCCAATTGTGAAAGCAACGCATGCAGCTTGCCTTCATGACAGATCAGCCGCAAGTCCGACAGGTTCAATGCCGGCTCGAGCAGGCGATACGCCACCGTCTTCGGAACCGAATCCGCCACGCCCACGCGCAGTTGCGCCCGTGCGGCCTCCTTCTCCTGCCTGACCGCGCTTTCCAGCTCGGCGCCGAGCGAGAAGATTTCATCGGCGTAGTCGAGTGCAAGCCGTCCCGCATCCGTCAACTCAAGGTTGCGGCCGCTCTTTTTGAAGAGCTTCTTGTTCAGTGCGTCCTCTAGCAGCTTGATCTGGCCGCTCAGCGTTTGAGGCGTGATGTGCAATTGCGTGCCGGCACGCGCAATGCCGCCCGCATGCGCCGCGGCCCAAAAATAGTACAAATGCTTGAAGTTCATTCGTGCCTCCACAGCGATTTGAACACATCGGTTTTCTCGATGTATCGGCGTCAAAAATACGTATTTTACATTATGCTTTCATCGGCTACATTGGGGCTTCGCTAGGGTGTTTGACGAAGGAGGCAAGGTAATGAAATGTCCAGTGTGCAAGACCCCGGAACTGCTGATGGCGGACCGCCAGGGAATTGAAGTCGATTATTGCGTGACATGCCGCGGTGTGTGGCTGGATCGCGGTGAACTCGACAAGCTCATCGAACGCTCCGCTAGTGAAGCGGGTCCGCAAGGGCAAGCGCCAGCGGCAAGTGCGCCGGTCGCGCGCCGGTATGACGAAGGCCGTCATTACAACGACCACGAGCGACGCAACGGTTATCGCGACGACGACTATCGCGACCAGCGTTATCCGTACAAAAAGAAGAAGTCGCTACTCGGCGACCTCTTCGACTTCGGTTGACGAATTTGGAGAACAACGCAGATAACCGCGCAGCACGAGCAGCAACTCAACCCTATTTCTTGATTGAGGCACATGATGGCAACAGTCGCACAATTACTGAGTTCGAAAACCGATCAGTCGTTTCACACTATCGAAGCGTCCGCGAGTGTCTTCGACGCCATCAAGCTGATGGCGCACAAACAAATCGGCGCACTGGTGGTCACGTCCGGAGAGCACATCACGGGCATCGTGACAGAGCGTGACTATGCCCGGAAGATCGTGCTGCACGACAGGTTGTCAAAAGAGACGCCAGTAGGCGATGTCATGTCAAAAGCGATCCGATACGTTCGTCTCAATCAGACAACGGACGAATGCATGACGATCATGACCGAAAATCGGATACGCCATCTTCCGGTGATTGACGGTGGTCTGCTGATCGGCATGGTATCGATTGGCGATCTCGTCAGGAACCGGATCGCTGAGCAACAATTCACGATCCACCAGTTGGAACACTACATTCAAGGCAACAGTCATGCAGCAGAGCCGGCGGTCGACATGCGATAGAGATTGGCTGTGGATACTGTGGCTGATTGTCCTGGCGAGGTTGCGGTGCAGAAGGCGCGAGAACGCCTTCGCACCCCTCGCCTGAATTCTTAATTTCAGCGTTATTTTTCCTTTAGGTTTCCTACCTTCATGCGTTGGCACGGATGAAGCTTCGGGCGCTATTCCGTTATCACCCCGCTCGAATATCAGATTGGCGGTCTGCGCATCGCCGTTCATGGGACCGCTCTGATCACACCCGGTCCCTATCAGCCACGCCCCACACCGTCCCTGTGGAGGCACGACAAGCAACCCCCCGTCTCCCGATCTCTGTCATAATGGCGTTTCGCCGTTTGCCACTTTTTGCCATCAAACGCCTTACCTTGCCACGAACGATGCCACCATCGCCGTCACCCTCCCCGCGGTCCTGATGCAGCCTTTCATCGTCTTGCTTGTCCTGTTCTCCGCGTTGCTGCACGCTACGTGGAATGCCTTCCTGCATACCAGCGGCGACCGGGTCTGGCAGTTCGGCATGATGTCTTTCCCCTACCTCGTGTGTTCGGCAATCGTGTTGCTGTTCGTGCCCGCGCCGGCGCGCGAAAGCTGGCCGTACATCGCGGCATCGGCAGCTTTGCAGCTTGGTTATTGCGTGGCCTTGTCGAAGGCCTACAAGGCGGGTGACTTCGGGCAGATCTATCCGATCGCACGCGGCCTCTCGCCGCTGCTCGTGTTCGCGGGCGCCTTCGTCTTCGCGGGTGAACATCTTCGGCCACTTGCGCTGGCGGGCGTCACGCTGGTGTCGGTCGGCATCATTTCCCTGGCATTCCGCAAGCGCCGCTTTGCGACCGCGAGCGTACCGGCGGCGCTCGTGACGGGCGGGTTTATCGCCGCCTACACAATCGTGGATGGCATCGGCGTGCGGATAGCCGGCAGCGGCTTCGGCTATATCGCCTGGGCGTACATCCTCTTCAACGTGCCGCTCGCCGGGGTAGCCTTTTATCGATACGGCGGCCCACACGGCCTGTTCTTCGACGACCCCAAGCGCTCGCTGCAAGGCTTGGGCGGCGGCGCTATCGCGATGGTCGCGTACACCATTGTGATCATTGCGTTTCGTTACCTGCCCATTGCAATGGTCTCGGCGTTGCGCGAGCTTAGTTCCATCTTCGCGGTCCTGATCGGCTGGCTGTTCATGCGTGAAAGGCTGACCGCGCGGCGCGTGCTGGCGTGCGCACTCGTCACGGCCGGCGCAGTTTTGATCCGCATTTAAGAGGCAGTTATCTGATTTTCAATCGACTCCGCGCATTATTTCGTTGGAGTGACTTCCACTGCCGTGGCCGAAATCAATACCGCGCGCACGGTGTCACCCTTCTTTAATTTATATGCCGCTATTTCAGAACTTAAATCGAACGTCTCAGTATGCCACGGACCACGCAGGGTAATTGTTTTATTCCTGCTATTAATATTCTGCACCGTTGCGACAATCTCAGTTTCATGGACTGCACCAAAGCCTTGGGAACCGGATGCAGGCGCATAAACTTCAGTATCAACACGTTTTCGCAATTCGTCTCCCTTCGCTGACGCTTTCACTGCCCTGATCAGCATTGAGTCCCTGACTTGCACATCTACGCGATCGCCAATCTTCAATGCATCGAAATTCGTGACTTCCTTGCCGACCGCCACCGGCATGATGCGGCCCTTCGCACCCTTCAGCGTCAGCGTTCTGGCGCCCGTGTCGATACCGACGATCTGCGCATGAAGCAGCTTCGGCGGGGCGCTCAGCGCGGATTGAATCGCGGCACTTGAAAGTTGCTGATCGGTTTGCGCGCTGACGTGCGCCGCCACCGTTAATAAGGCAAACGATAAAGCCACAGTCCATTTTGCGTTCATGCAGTTTCTCCGGGCGAAGGGAATTGAATCGCGAATCGAATCGAATGGTTAATTCGATTGTAAAGCGCAAGCGCATTAATTTGCGAACGTCAGTTATACAGCGGGCGCCGGAGTTTTGTCCACGAACCTCGTTAATTACAGACTATCAAGCAATCAAGCGGAGTATTTAATCGATCGAATTTATTATTATTTTTATAATAATCGACTCGATTCAACAGGAATACGACGTATGGCCGGCATCCTTTCCAGGGCGCCGGCCAAAGCTTGAATCGTTGGTACTGGCTGATACCTTTGACTTAAGAGTCAAGGGATTCAAGACTCAAGCAGGACGTGCCCCGCTCACTTTCACCAAACGCAAACGCGTAATTTCGGATGGGGCGCCGATCCGTATCGGCGGTCCCCAGTAGCCCGTGCCGCGACTGGTGTACACCCACAGGTCGTTGAGCTTTTCCAGTCCGGCAACGAAAGGCTGCTGCAACCGGACGAAGAAATTCCACGGCACGAATTGACCACCGTGCGTATGACCCGACAACTGCAAGGTAAACCCAGCTTTCGATGCAGCCGGCGCGCTGCGAGGTTGGTGGGCCAGCAGCAGACGAAATGCGATGTCGGTTGGTGCACCAAGCATGGCTTTGGCCGGATCGCTTTTGTGGGCCGGGTCGAAACTGCCCGCACCGTAATCGGTCACGCCTGCCACGACTGCACGCGCTCCGTCGTGGTTAACAATCACGTGTTCGTTAAGCAGCACCTTCAGCCCAAGCCGGCGGAATTCGCTAATCCACTTGTCCGCGCCGGCGTAATACTCATGATTGCCGGTGACCAGGAATGCGCCGTGCCGCGCCTTCAGGTCAGAAAGCGGCCGCGTATGCGCTGCCAAATGAGCCACCGAACCATCGACCACGTCGCCTGTCACCGCGATCAGGTCTGGTGATAACGCATTGACCGCTGCCACGATCTTTTCGACGTAATGACGCTTGATGGTCGGCCCCACGTGGATATCGCTGATCTGCACGATGGTAAAACCGTTCAACTCGGGAGCCAGGTTCTCGATAGGCACGTCGACGTTCTTTACCCCGGCGCGCCGACGTGCGCTATAGATGCCGAGCAGCGTGACCAGCACGGCGAGCAGCGGCACTCCAAGCGCGCTCCACGCGATGAAACCAGGCCAGCCGCCGGAATCCTGTTGCACGCGGCTGATCAGGTGCAAGACGAGCAACACGATGTCGCGGAGAAACGTCAGCGCCAGCAGCGAGGAGAAGAACCCCATGGTAAGCAGGCCGATCCATGCGAGGCGATCGGATAGCGGTTGCTGGCTGACGTTGCGCGCCGCCATGCCGAGCGGAATCAGCAAGCACGACGCGACAAGGGCGAGCACCGCGAGCCACCGAAGCGGCGCACCGACTGGCGCAGCCGGAATCAGGCGCAGGCCTATATACACGTGAAACAAAATCCCGATGCCGATTACGCGGATAAAAAACGCGGAACGTCGCATAAACCGCCTGGTAGAAGGTGAAGCCGGTAGGTTGCAACCGAGATTGAGGCGGGCGACCGGGTACATTGATACGTCTGAGCTTTCTGATCTTCTGTTAACAAAGCGCCCCAAGCCCAGCCCGAAACGGCATCCGATTCTACCGGTTCAACAAGAAATCTGCCTGCTCGCAAGCCATTCCCAAATGGCTAACAACAGACTCGCAACGTGCATGCCATAAAGGACTCGTCAAGGCTCGCACCTTGCAAAAACAACGGCAAGCATGACAGGACACCGTTCGGAACCGCGACAGAATCCGTGGTCAACCGAAACGCCCGCGCGGACGAATTGCCTCATCACGAATTGATGCGTCAAAAAATAACCCGCCTTAAGCGGGTTATTTTCATGCAATCACACTCCGCCACACTCTGCGTTCAGGGTGCGGAAGCTGCCTTGGCTTTCTCTGCCGCCGACTTCTTCTCCGCATTCTGAATATTTTGCGGATAGTTGGTCTGGTCACCGCCTGGCTGATAACCGTTCTTTTCCAGATCCTTCAGTTCGGCGTTTTTCTTGGCGCGGGCTGCCTTGCGATCAGCCTTGCGTTGCGCCTTCTGCGCCGCCTTGGAAGTGGTCGAAGCGGCAGCGTCACTGGAGGCGGTTTGGGCCATCGCGACGGGGGCGGTCAGCCCGGCAATCGATACTGATACGACAAGTGCCATTGCAGCCATGCGGATTCGGAACATAACGAGATTCTCCACGAAAAGCGGTTTTTTTGGTGCGGCAGCGCCGTTGGCGTCCACCGCGTTTGTCGTGCTGAACTTGCATGCTTCGTTACGTGCCAGACAATCTCACCCTTACCACCCTGTTCGCGAGCCATCGGACACGCGTGGATATCTTAACCAACTCTTTGTAAAAACGTGTAGCACATCCGTAAGAAGTAAATCAGAAAAACGGGTTTTTTTGCGTGGTGGCCATGTTGTCACGTCAGTCATGTTAAGAAGCACATAAGGTTAGAACCCCCGCGTTGTCGGCTGACGAGTGCATTCCCGGATCTCCCGCGAGAGCGGATCGCGCGCTTCGCGGTAGGCGCGAAAGCCTTCCACGGTATGCAGTGCTGTCCCGGGGCGTGATCGAAGATCCGGTACAGGGTGGTTTCGACGAACGCGCCGAGCAGAAGCGCACGACGGGAACAGTTCGTGTGGTTCACGGTCACGGCTACGCCGTTCTTTATCGAATGCGCTTGTCTTGGGACTGCACGCTCCAGGCGCCAAGTGATGGTGCCCGTGCGTTGGCCGGATACTTCATCGCGTAGCGTCGAACGCGCTCAGCACTCTCATTTAAGTGCGCGTTCGCCCGTTCGACGAGATCTTCGGCACGACCGCTCAATAGCGCGAGGTATGGTAGCCCTGCATGGGTAGCGGGTCACTCCTTCCGACGAATTGCCACGATCGTAGATCAGTATCACGCGTTCGAATGCAATAACTATTTCGTTTTCCTGATTAATTTCCTACGATACCGAATGCGTCGTCTTGACGTTGTCCCATGTCACGCTTCACGCTTCAACAAGAGTCCAGCGAGGCGCATGCAAAAAAAAATCCATCCAGCTTACGCCGGATGGATTTTTTAGCGATAGCGCTTAGTCGCAGAGGTACCTTGATTTCCGCGTTATCGCGCTTCCGTGGAAGCTCGAAACCAACCGGTTTTACCCGGGCGATTCGCCGTTTGTTATCCAGCGGGGATCTGGATCATCAACGATGCACACATGATGAAGTTTCGACGAATTTTCGGCTATCGGAGGAATCCGACTACTTTACTTGATCGCTTTTCCTGAGCCCGACGAATCTGAGTTCGGGAGATTGACCAGCACACGCGTACCCGGCACAACCGCGGCGGCTGCCGCGGGTGAATTGGCTTGCACTGTCAGCACGGCGCCTTGGGTGTCTTGAGCGTCATCACGCCGCCATCGACGCGTGCCACGCTAGCCACGACCTGATTGCCGTCCGCTGAAGGCACGGGCGCCAGCGACGACGAGTCGAGCACCGTCAGTCTGACCGCGCGCTGGGACGTGCCGACCACATTCGTGCCGGCTTTCAGTTTGTCGAGATTCGGCACATCGCTGCCGACCTGGAACGCTTCGGCGCGGCCTTGCGCATTAATAACCGTAACCTGATGCGTATTCAAATCCACTGATTGCACACGCCCGCCAATTTGTACTGCCGTGGTGCCGTCGATAGTCGCGGCAAACGCGCCGGTCATGACCATGGACGATGCGGCCGCGATCAGTGCGGACTTGAATGCTCCAAGGGCCTTCTTTGATTTCGATTTCATGCTATTGCTCCTGCCGGACAAATAAGGTTCGGCTCATGCGATGTCCGATCTAATCGCACAAACTGTTCAAATAACGTGAACCCAGTTTGTTTTTCGAGATGAGCACTGTCAATCAACCCGGCTGGTTTTTAGGTATCCTCCTATTTCAAGACATCGATTTAGGATGCGCACCAAAACAATCAATTTCGATGCGTGTTAGAAGTGGTAAAGCTTAAAGGTCGTACACTGTTGCAATCGTGCTCTGCGCAGTTATTTAGGATGACGCAGTCCATTACAATAGGCGCTTGCAATCTTTGCCCGGCATCGGGCGCTGGGGAAATACCATGTCTCTTCTCGACGTGGACACTATCGATTACGTCGGCGTGAACATTTTGTTCAAGCGCGTGTACGTCGGCATTTTCGACGACCTCGACTGGGACGACGAAGCGAAGCATTTTGCGCTGCTGACCAAAAAAATCGATCGTTACACGCAGTACATCCGTTCGGGTCAATTACTCGCGGCTTATCCGGGCGTGCGCGGCTATCCGGTGGTTATCGAATATGTCGCCATGCGGCCGATGACCCGCTCCGCCGAGGTTTTCTGGAAGACGCGCGAGACGCTTATCCGCGCGAGCGGTTTTGACGTACGGTGCCGTACCGTCGACGTGCGGCATGCGCTTGCCGCGGATACCGCAAATACCGAAATAGAAGTGAAAGTGGACAACGCTGCAGTTGCCGCTGACACGCGGCTGGAGTCGGTCGTCAACGCGCTCGATCTTGCAACGCGGGCAGCGCCTGAAGAGAAGCAGCGTGAAGACGTCGTTCATGCCGGTCGGCGTGCCGTGCTGGTGATGCGCAAGAAAACGTCATCGGGACGATGAGCGCGTACGAACGACCGGTTAAGCCCTTCGGGCGAGCCGCCCATTTGTGACAAAACAGTGACGGTTAAACAAAAGGCGAGGCCCAATTGGGCTTCGCCTTTTTTGCGTCCTGCGTATCGTGATCTATGTAGATTCAGACCGGTGTAACAGCGGTCACTGGGTTCCCGCGCTTCCTTCCCAAGCCGCTCTAGTTCGTCGCTCAAGCAAACCTGAGCTAGCTGTTCACGCAACTACCGTGGTCCACACGCCGGTTTAGCTTTGGCGCATGAACCAAGCACTTCATTCGCCACCCGTATTCATCGGCAGGCGCCGTTTATGGGAAATAGCGACGGGACGCTTTGAGTCTCCGTCCCGCGATGCGCCCGCGACGGTGCGCGGAGCCCCGGCGGTGAATGCTTTGCCCGTGTCTTCCTGGATGGTCGAAATCGAGTGCTTGTAGACCGCCTGGATGCCGGCGGCGGAACTCAGCATGACCAGATACTGGTCGAACGATTCGATGTGACCAACCAGCCGTACCCCGTTCACGAGGAAAATTGCGACACGCTTACGCTCTTTGCGAGCGGCGTTAAGCACGTCGCTCTGACTTTGTTGCTGGGGTTCTGTAGCCATTCTCATTCGACCTGACGTTAGTATTTCGGACTGTTCCGGCAGACATCCACCGGAATCTTGATGCGCGGTACACGATTCGACATTTCGATAGTGCGAGGCGCCGGATTCACTATTCTGAGTCCAGGAAAAACGACTTGCGCTGACCGAATGCTACGCCTTCCTGCCGCTCGATAACGCCATGATGCCAGATGGCGGCGCCGCGCATCGTTTGCCCCCATTCGAGCAATGCCGCTCCCGGGAGTTCAAACTTCGCACGAGAAATCAGTTCAGAATATTCTCAAGCCCGGCAAAACTGCTTACGTTCGTTTCCCTGATACTAACCCGCTGGAATATCGCGTGGGCGCGAAGGTTGAAGTCGAACACGGTCAAACCGGACAAACTGCCGCCAACTGGTTCCACGCAATGTGATGGAAAACGGCGTTCCGAACTTTCCAGCGATTGCTGAAAAGTTCGGAACGCCGTGCTCCACCGAGCCCGCAGCGATCTCAGGCGTCGATCATTCAAACCGCGAAAAGGTCAAAAAAGGCCGTCACGCCCGGTTTCCCGAATCGCAACAGCCTCTTGTATTCGCCACCGGCTAACGCGGTGGCGTCTGGAGATTAACGCTCAGACTTATTGAGCGGGGGTTGCCGGCTTCTTCTGCTTATGCTTGAAGAGGTGCGGCTTGCCCCTCGAACTTCCCGGGGTGGAGCTATTGTCGCCGCCCGTCGTCGGACCGGCTGTCGCGGCACCGTGCGCGTTGCCGCCGCCCGAACCACCATTGCCGTTCCCTTGGGCCGCGGCTATGCCGGACGCGCCAAGGAGGATTGCAGATACGCAAATCAGGTGAAGTACTTTCATGGTCAAACTCCAAGGACACGCATAGAGCACGATTTAGCATTTAATTGCCGGCCGTCAGACTGAAACCTGATGACCGACTCGCAGACAACGGGACGAATGTAATGTATTGCACGCATCGCCTCAATAATTGTTTCCGTTAATGCGATGCACATCCGCTGTAGCACTGCTCGTGCCGCTACATGTTCTCAATCCGGCGGCCCCGGCAACAAGGGCGCCAATTGCCGGGCGACGCCATCCAGGATCTCCTTCGACAAAACCGGGTCCGAGACTGCTCTCGCCAAGCCGATCGCCCCGAGACAGGCGCTCAGTTGCAGTATGGCGCGGGCTCGGCGCTCAGCGGGGTCCGGGATATCGAGCAACCCCTCGGAGAACGCGAGATTGTGCTTGACCCGCTCCGTGTATACATCGCGCGTGGCGTCGTTACCGCGTCCGACATCACCCAGCAACGCGCCCAGCGCACACCCTTGACCAGGGGCGTCCCGATGCGCCTCGCTCAGGTAGTCGCGCACCGCCTGCGCGAGATTTTCTGCACGTGCTTCCCATATATCGAGACTCTTGAATGCAACCTCGAGCGCCTCGGTCACGAGTTCGTCGCGCGATTCAAAATGCTTGTAGAAGCCGCCGACGGTCATGCCGGCTTCCTTCATGACGTCGGCGACTCCAATACCGTCCAGCCCAAGTTCTCGAAAGCGTCGTGCCGCCACATCGACGATCCGCTGATGTGTTGCCGCCTTCTCTGCCTGTGAATGTCCCATGAGTTCGTTTGTCCTGTGATGGGGTGACTACGCGGTAGCCATAGGCACCCCCGAGACATCAATCTTAATGCAGAACTGAAATGGCACAGGTGCGGCTGGCTCGACGCAGCATTGGTCGACGCTTGCATGTTCGTGTCATTTTTTGCAATACAATTGGACGTTAATCAGGCATACGAAGTAATTAATGAAACGGCACTTATGCTTCCAGATGACGCTGTTGGCCAGACAGCGTCATCCCTGTTTCAGGCCTTGAAAAAGCGGTTCTCGGGCCTCGGTAATCCAAGATTCTCTCGCAAGGTCGCACCTTCGTATTCACGTCGAAAGATGTTTCTCGCCTGAAGTTCAGGCACGACCTTGTCGACGAAATCATCGAGTCCGCCCGGCAGATAGGGGAACATCACGTTGAAGCCATCGGAGCCCTCCTCCACGAGCCATTGCTCCATCTGGTCGGCAATCATCGTGGGCGTGCCGATCATTTCAAGCCCTGAATAACCGCCGACCCGCTGCGCCAATTGGCGGATCGTGAGATTGTCCCGGCTCGCCCATTCGATCACGCGTTCGCGGCTGCTTTTGCTTGCGTTGGTTTCAGGAATCTCGGGTAACGGTCCGTCGGGGTCAAAACCTGAAACGTCGTGACCAAGCATGATCGAGAGAGAGGCAATGCCGCTGTCGTAATGAACCATGCTATCGAGGCGCGCCCGCTTTTCCAGTGCCTCGTCCAGCGAATCACCGATCACGACGAACGCCGCCGGCAAGATCTTGAGATGCTCGGGATTGCGCCCGAGTTTCGCCATGCGTCCTTTGATATCCGCGTAAAACCGCTGACCGGCCGCCAGCGTGGGTTGCGCGGTAAACACGGCTTCCGCCGTTTCGGCGGCGATCTGCCGGCCCGCTTCCGATGACCCCGCCTGCACGATGACCGGCCAGCCCTGCACGGGTCGCGCAATGTTGAGCGGCCCGCGCACCGAGAGGTGCTCGCCCTTGTGGTTCAGCACATGCATCTTGTCGGGGTCGAAGAACGTGCCGCTTTCAACGTCGCGAATGAAGGCGTCGTCAGCCCAGCTATCCCAGAGGCCGGTCACGACATCGAAGAACTCCCGGCCCCGCCGATATCGCTCGCCGTGCTCCACATGCTCTTCCAGACCGAAGTTGAGCGCTGCATCCGGGTTGGCGGTGGTGACCAGGTTCCAGCCGGCGCGGCCGCCGCTCAGGTGGTCGAGCGAAGCGAAACGGCGCGCGACGTGATAAGGCTCGTCGAACGTAGTGGACGCCGTCGCGATCAGGCCGATGCGCTCGGTCACCGCCGCAAGCGCCGACAACAACGTCAGCGGCTCGAAGGACGTGGCTGTGTGACTTCGCCTCAACGCCCGGGCGGACATGTTGAGCACGGCGAGATGGTCTGCCATGAAGAAGGCGTCGAAACGGCCGCGCTCGAGTGTTTGCGCGAAACGCTTGAGATGCGCGAAATTAAAGTTGGCGTCCGGGAATGCACCGGGGTAACGCCAAGCTCCGGTATGGATGGTGGTCGGACGCATGAAAGCGCCGAGCCGCAAACGACGTTGCGTAGTCATTGGATTCCGTTCAAGCGTTGATAAGATTGCCTCGACGGCAAGGCAAACCGTGCGCGGCGTCATCGATAAAATACGTCGAATGAAGAAAGCGTGCACAAACGGCTATCAGCGCATGAGCGGATGGGTCGGTCGTTCGTCTTTGAACGCGTCAGCCCGCCGGCTGCACGTCGAACTTGTCTACGCGATCCGTATAGAAAGCCAGGTGACCCTTGATCTCGGCGACCGCCGGATAGGTGTCTTCATAGGTCCATACCGCGTTCACCGAACGCTCGCCGCCCAGCGGAATGCTGTAGTACGAGCAATCCCCTTTGTACGGGCAATAGGTCGAGTGATCCGTGCGCTGCAACAACGACATATCGACGTCCTTGCGCGGAATATACTGAACCCCCGGGTACGATGCCTCGCGCAATGTCAGTGCCTCGCGCGTGTCTGCAATCACCCTGCCGCCTATGGAAATAGTGATGCGCGCCGGGTTGGGCTCGATCGTGATGGGGTGATCGGGTCCGGGAATCTTGACTGTTTTGGTCTGCATGTCTTCGTGCTCCTTGAAGCAAGGGTGAACGGACTCAGCATAGTGAGATAGTTGTTACCTACGAATACAGCAGGGTATCGGAAAGTGCATTTTTCTGCCGCGCGCCCCCGTCCTGGCGCGCCGGCATTACGGTTTGGCGAATCGGACATGAGCGGGAAACAAGCAGCGCATATGCGCGAAGAAATGATATTGAAAGAATTGCGCTGCCTGGCCGAGCGCCGCGCAACACGGCCTATAAATAACCCTTGCCGTCCACATATGCCTTGCGCCAGCGTGTAATTGTCACTCGCTCGAATAAACCGGCAAGCGCGAACGGGTCCTTCGCGATAAATCGCTCTGCGTCTTCGCGCGTGTCGAGGTCGACCACGTATATGCCACCGCCTGCGTTACTGCCGTCGTCCTGCAGTTTCGCGCCGCAAGCAAGCAACAATGCCTTGTTTGCTTCGAGATATGCCAGATGCACGTCGCGCTCCTTGATCCGCAGTGGAGCGTGACCTGGCTTGTCCCACGTTTCGATAATGAACGGCATGACGCTTCCCTTTACGAACTCAGTTTTGCGCGATAGCCGAAGGATGCTGAGCAAGCGGCGTGACCTGGATCGCCATGTAAGGAAAGAGCGGCAGCGAGCTGAGCAAGGTATGCAGTTCGTCGTTGGACTCGACGTCGAGGACGCTGTAGTTCGCGTACTGCCCCGCTACGCGCCACAAGTGACGCCACTTCCCCTCTTGCTGCAGTTTTTGCGAGAACGCTTTCTCGTCGGCCTTCAGGCTACTGATGAGCTCAGTGTCGGCGTCGAGAGGAATCTGTACCACCATATGAACCAGGAACAACATGATCGAGCCTCCGCAAGATGATTGAACCGCTTAGCCCCATGCAAGAACCGCGACGGTATAAACAATACCGATCCAGAACATCATGATGACGGTATAGCCCATGATGTCCTTCAGCTTGAGCTTCGACAACGCGAGCGCAGGCAAGATCCAGAATGGCTGGATCAGGTCGTTCCAGGCATTGCCGAGCATGACCGCAGTGGCCGTATGCCCCACCGATGCGCCAATTGCCTTCGCCGCTTCGATCATGAACGGCCCCTGGATAACCCAGTGACCGCCGCCCGAAGGCGCGAAGAAATTAATGAAGAACGAACTGATGAGGCCCCAGAACGGCAACGTATGCGGCGTCGCGATCTTGACGAAGAACTCGGAAAACGTATTGACCAGTCCCGACGACGCCATGATTGCCATGATGCCCGCGTAAAACGGATATTGCAGGATGATGCCGCTGATCGTACGAATGCCTTCGTTGAGTTTTTCGACATAACGGATCGGCGTGCCCAGCAAGATGATGCCGAGGAACAGGATGATGAAGTTGATCAGGTTCAAATCCATCGTGCCGCCGCCGTGGAAATACAGCACCACGTAGACCACGCCGATCAATCCAATCAAGCCGCTCAGCAACCGGCTGTTATTCAGGCGGCTGGCAAATGTGTTTTCGTCGCCGGCGTCAGCGGGAATAGCCGCTTGAGCCGCGCGCGTACGCTCCTCGAGCGTACGGTCGATCTCGGTCACCGGCTGGCCCGGCTTCGGATGCAGCCACGCGTTAAGCAAGGGCAGCGTGATCAGCACGACGAGGCTGGTAACAAGCATGGTCGGCGAAAAGATGGTTTCCGAGAGCGGAATGACGCCCATCTGCGCTTCCATCGGGTGGCCCTTGGTTGAGATAAGCACAGGAATGCTTGCCGACAAACCAAGGCCGTAAAGCGTGAAACCGCTATACGCCGACGCAATGATCAACGGGTAGTGAACGCCCTTCACACTCAGCGCCAGCTTGCGCGCGACAATGCCGCCGATCACCAGCCCGAAGCCCCAGTTGAGATAACTGCCGATACCGCCTACCAGCGTTGCAACAATGATCGCCATGCGCGGATCGTGCACTCGCATGACGATTCGATCGAGGAATCGCTCGGTCAGCGGCGCGGTCGCGAGCACGTAACCCATCGCGAGAATCACGGCCATTTGCGTGGTGAATGCGAGCAGCGTCCAGAAGCCCTTGCCCCAGCTCGTTGTCAGCGCCACGATGCCCTGGCCCTGCACCAATACGGCAAGGATCATGGTGAGAATGGTTAGCCCGATCGCGAATACAAACGGATCGGGCAAATACTTGCGCATCAGTTCGGTGAAAAATCCCGTTATTTTCTGCATTGCAATGTCTCTGAAGTATTATTTAGTTGAGCGAAATTTTTGCCAATAATGGCCAGTGGCGCCAGCGGCTCGTTCGGCTCTCAGGATTCTTTTTCTGAACTCATTAAGCGCCGGTAGCGGGTCAGCGCCATCAATGACCGGTCGCGCCATGCCACGCGTTCTTCCCATTGTTCAAGCGGCACCGCTGCGCGCCTTGCCGCGGCTACTTTCTCGACAAGCTCCGGTGTCCACGGATCGTGCTGACCGCGCTCCGCGCCCATGCGTTCGTATGCAGGGCCCATCTTCTGCGCATGCGAGCTGATGCCGCCGCGCGTATTGAGATCCACCGTTTCGAATGGTCCGATCACGGACCATCGCAAGCCGAGGCCATCGCGCATCACTGTATCTATGTCCTCGACGGTCGCAACGCCGTCGCGCACGAGGCAATATGCTTCGCGCAGCACGGCGCCCTGCAACCGGTTGAAAACGAAACCCTCCATTTCCTTCGATACCAGCACGGGTTGCAAGCCGACATCGCGGAAAAGTTGCAACGTGCGTTGCGTGACGTCATGCGCGGTAAAAGGCGCGGGCACAATCTCGATCACGGGAATGAGGTACGGCGGATTGCCGGGATGCGCGATCAGGCAACGATGCTTTCCGGGCAGGTCATTGACGAAGCTTGATGCCGTCAAAGCCGATGAAGCGCTGGCGAAGATCGCCGTAGCGGGCGCGGCGGCATCGAATTGCGCAAATAACGCACGCTTGATATCCACTCGCTCGGGTGCGCATTCCTGCACGAGATCCGCGTCGGCGACGGCCGCTTCTACGGACGTTGCCAACTGGACCCGCGCCGCCACCACGTCAGCGGCTTCGTCGAGCAAGCCAAAGCGCGCCAGTTCGTTCAGGCGCTGCGTGATCTCTCCAGGGGCTGCGTCGCGACGGGACGCATCGGGATCGAACAGGTGCACGGGCCATCCCGCGCGCGCAAACACCACAGCGAATGCAACGCCGATACTCCCCGCCCCCACGATCGCCACACGCCGGATATCTGCCGTGCTCATCTCAAACTCCCGCTACGCCGACCGTCATTCCGCCGCACACATAGAGCACCTGACCGGTGACAAAACCGCTGCGGGCATCGAGGAGATAGGACGCGGCGTGCGCGATATCTTCCGGCGTGCCCACGCGTTTCACCGGCACGCTCTCGACAATCGCGCGCGTACGCGGACTGTCCGGCGGGTTCGCGCGATCGAAGAGTTCAGTGCGAATGGGGCCAGGGCCAATTGCGTTCGACGTGATGCCATGACGGCCGAGTTCAAGCGCCCATACGCGCGTCATGCCGATCAACGCGGCCTTGGTCGCCGAGTACGCAGTACGTAGTTCCTTGCCTAGCGCTGCGCGCGAAGACATATTCACGATACGGCCGAAACCCGCGGCCTGCATGCCAGGCAGCAGCGCCTGCATGCACTGCATCGCGCAACGCACATTCAGGGACCACGCGAGTTCGAGTTCTTCGATACTTTGTTCGCCTGCGCCGGCCGGGACCACCACGCCGACGTTGTTGATTAACCGAGTGATCGGGCCTCCCGCGAGCGCCTGGTCAAGCGCTTTCCTTGTTGCTTCGGTATCCGAAAGATCAGCGATCAAACCCTTGCCTACGCGATCGATCACAACCGCTTCGAAGCCATCCGCTTCACAGCGCTCGGCACAGGCCGCACCAATCCCGGCCGCGCCGCCGGTAATCAAAACTCGTTCTCGTGTCATGTCGTGTACTTTAAAAAATCAGACGGTTGCGATCGGCGTCACGGGCGAACCCATCGCGCCCGGCAAACGCAGCGGGGGCGCCGTGAGCATGAAGCGCGAGCGCCCGTTGGCGCGCAGCCAGACCGCCAGATCGTGCAGATACCAGAGCTCGCCAAGCGGCAAACCCAGCTTGAACAAACAATGATGATGCAGCGGCATCAGCGGATAGTGACCTTCTTGACCTTGCGCCGGACGTGCGGGATAACGCTCGACTGCATAATTGTCCGCCACCAGCGCAGCGATGCCCGAGTCGGCCAGCCACTGCAAGAGCCGCTCGTCGCGGCCGTCGAGTGCACAGCATTGACTGTTGAGCACGGCTTCGTCGGGATGACGATTCATCTCCAGCACGAGTTCAGCGAACCCGGTACGCAGCAGCAGCATGTCACCGCGTTCGACCTGTACCTTGTCTGCGTCAATCGCGAACATCAGGTCGTCGTAACCCACGGTGCGATGCTCGCGCCCGTAATGCGCCACGAGATCGACAAGCACGCCGCGTCCCTGCATGCCTTTTACCGCCAGATTTTCGATACCGAGCGCTTCCGCGTGGCTATGTTCGCTCCCGCATTCGTGCGGCGCGAACGCGTCCTCGCGACGGTATTCCATGGGTCCGACTACGTCGGTGTTCGCCTTGTAACCGTTGTAGTAGACGCTTTCCGCCACGCCGTCGCCATCGGCATCAAAGAGCGCGCCCACATGCGCGAGCGAATCCCATTGGGTGGAATATTGCAAACTCATGAGCACTTGATCGTCGCTGACGACATCGGTCGCCTGCTCCTCCATGCGCGCGAACGGAAAGTTCACGTAAGGCAAACCGTCCTTTGTCGTGGGCCGTAAAACCGGCGGATGACGACGCGCGTTAAGCTTGCTATCACCTGGATAATCCAGCGGCAGGGACAGGCAAAAACTCAGACCCGCGCGAATCTCGCGCGCACCTTTCAACACTTTTTCCGATGTGATCAGGTTCGGTCGTCCAAGTTGATCGTCGGGGCCGAAATCGCCCCAGTTCGACCCGTCAGGCCTATTTTTCCAGCGCCTCTGATCCTGCATGTTCTTCTCCTTGCACGACGTCCAGAGCAGTCGGCGCGACCAGGATCACTGCTGCCGCTAGCCAATCAGCGTCTGCGGTATCCGGTCGAAAATATCGAGGAGCGCCGCGACCGCGTGCGCCTGGTTCTTCAGCAAGCGTGCCTTCGGGCCGCCAATAACGAGCGCGAACGCCTCGCCGTGAATCGAGAATCCCTTCGCGAGGCCCGCCACGTCCTCAACGTTCTCTCCGGTCGAACGATGCCAGCCAAGCGTCACGCCCTGTTCCACTTCCACCTCCAGCGCCGCGCGATCAATCACTGAACCATCAGTCGATGCGCTCAGCGGCTCGCAACTGTCGAGGAGGCGCCGGCGCGCATCCGCCGGCAATGCGCCGAGCAGCGCCTTGCCTGCCGCGCTGGCATGGACAAACATGAAACCGCCGGGTTCGTCGCTGTATCGAATTTTCTGACGCGATTCCATGACGTCGAGATAAACGACTCGATTGCCTGCGAGCGTCGCGAGCCCGGCCGTTTCTCCGGTCGCATCGCGCAACGCCGTGAGCAACGGCTGGAACAGCAGCGTGAGCGGATCCTCGCTGCAAATGTCGCGAGCGACATGCAACAAGCGCTGCGTCGGGTAATAACCCGCTTTTACGCCCGGCGCATAGAGATAACCCTTTGCCACCATCGTCTGCAAAAGCGCATGACAACTCGACAAAGGGATTTCGGTTCGACGCGCAATCTCGCTGTAGATCATCGGTTGCCGGACTTCGGCAAACAGGTTGATAACGTCAAAGACGCGCACTGCAGTTTTCACATCCATGACAATATTATCGGTATATCGATAACTTCAACGCAATAGGGTCAGGGGTATACACCTAGAAATCCCTCACCGCTTTAGGTCGGAATCATCCCGGCTTAGACCATATGAAGAAATCGTCCGCCGAATGCCGCAGGCCGAATCGCCGGCTTGCTTGCGAGGCCGATTTTTAAAATAGATAGCTATCCTTATAAATTCCCACCATGCTTGCTGCTTCGTCGCGAGATCGAAACTAAAACACCGGTGAGAACCTGCAGGATGCAAACGGTGAGTTTATTCGGGAGAGTGAGCTGCGATCAAGGTGAGCTTTCGCGGGAGCTAAAAGTGAGTGTATGCGGGAGCCATAAAAAAGTGGCGAAGCCTTCGTGCAGGGCTTCGCCGCTTGTCGAACTGTCCAAACCGCTAGCGGTGTCTCCGCATGACATCGCGGGCGACCTTCATGCGCCTTAAAGCTGCCGCGCGATCACCATGCGCTGTACTTCGCTCGTGCCTTCGTAGATCTGCGTGATGCGGGCATCGCGATAATGGCGCTCGACCGGATAGTCTTCCAGATACCCATAACCGCCATGAATCTGGATGGCCTGCGAGCAAACCCGCTCCGCCATCTCCGATGCAAACAGCTTCGCCTGCGACGCTTCACTCAGGCACGGCAAGCCTTCAGTGCGCATGCGCGCCGCGTGCAACACGAGCAGTCGCGCGGCGTTCAGGCTGGTCTGCATATCGGCGAGAAGGTTGGCTACCGACTGATGCTCCTTGATCGGCTTGCCGAACTGCACGCGTTCGTGGGAATAAGCACGGGCCGCGTCGAATGCCGCGCGTGCAATGCCCACCGCCTGCGCCGCGATACCAATGCGCCCGCCCTCCAGGTTAGCCAGCGCGATCTTCAATCCTTCGCCGCGCGCGCCCAACAAGTTGGCCGCAGGAATCGCGCAATCCTCGAGGGAAATCGGGCAGGTATCGGAGGCGCGGATGCCCATCTTGTGCTCGGGCCGCCCCACATTAAAACCAGGCGTATTCGTCGGTACGATGAACGCCGACAAGCCCTTCTTCCCAAGCTCCGGATCGGTCACGGCGAACACGATCGCCATGCCGGCGCGCACGCCATTCGTCGTGAACTGCTTCGCGCCGGAAAGCACCCACTGGCCGTCGCGTTCAATCGCGCGTGTCTTCAGGTTGTTCGCCTCCGATCCGGCTTGCGGCTCCGTCAGCGCGAACGCGCCGATCATCTCGCCCGTTGCCAGTTTCGGCAGATATTCGGCCTTTTGCGCTTCAGTGCCGAATGCGAGAATCGGTCCGCAGCCAACGGAATTGTGCACGGCCATCAGCGTGGAGCAGGACGCGCAACCCGCTGCGATTTCTTCGATAGCCAACGCATACGCCACGTAGTCGCTGAACGTGCCGCCCCACTCGGCGGGTACGATCATGCCAAGCAAGCCGAGCTCGCCGAGTTGCTTCACGACTTCATCCGGCAAGGCGGCGTCGCGGTCCCATTGGCCCGCGTGCGGCGCCAGTACTTCGGTGGCGAAATCGCGCGCGGCATCGCGGATCATGCGTTGGTCATCGGTCAGGAAACTGTCGATCATGTTGGTCGGGCTCGTGTGGAATACAGAAGAACGCTGTGGGCTTACACTGCTGCGCTTAAGCGATGAAACAGTCAGGTGGATGGCAAAAAGCCTCACGCCTGATTCTAGGCGTGATACATCCGTCTGCCGATGCCTGAAACGATCAAGCTTCCCGAGCGAATGCGCCACCTAGTGACTACCCCAACACCGAAAAGCCCGCATGATCGGCGACCCAACGCTGCAGTGCCCACTCTCAAAACATCACGCCGCCAAGGCAACGAACGCGGGACCATAGCGGCGGATTTCGTCGAAGAAGCACTGCGGTGCGCCGAGCGTCGCGGCGTGGCACGGGTCGCGTTACTGGAGCAAGCGGGCATCCATCCCGCCACGCTCGAAGCGCCGCTTGCCCGCGTGTCGGCGGCGCAATATGGCCGCTTGTGGAGCGCCATTGCCGATGCGCTCGACGATGAATTCTTCGGCCAGGACAGTCATCCGATGCGTCGCGGCAGCTTCACGTTGCTTTGTCATGCGGCGTTGGGGTCGCGCGACGCAAGCCAGGCACTGACCCGCATCGCGAGTTTCCTGCGACTCGTGCTGGACGACCTGCGATGCGAAATCGGTACCAACGAAGCCCGCGTGAGAATTCGCCTTGTCGATACCAATACCTCTAATAAAGCTCGCCCGATGTTCGCTTACGCGACCGCGTTCATCATGATCTATGGTTTGTTGTGCTGGCTGGTCGGGCGTCGCATCCCGGTGCTGACGGCGCATCTGCGCTGCCCGGAACCGGCAGCAAGCGACGAATATCGGCTAATGTTCTGCGATGCAATGTTCTTCGACCAACCTGCGTCGTATGTCGATCTCGCGCCGGACTGCGCCACGTTGCCGGTCGTTCAGACGGCTGCCACGCTGAAGGTTTTCCTGCGCGAGGCGCCGGCTAATTTCATCGTTAAATATCGCAATCCCGATTCGCTCGCCGCACGGATTCGACGCAAATTGCGGCAGCTGCCGCCCATCGACTGGCCGGATAGCGAACGCATGGCGGCGGCGCTGAACATGGCAGAAGCCACGCTCAGACGCCGCCTGAAACAAGAGGGCGCAACCTATCAGTCGATCCGCGATGCGCTGCGGCGAGATCTCGCCATCGCGCGGCTTGCCGATACGACGCAGACCATCGCGGAGATTGCGCATGCGCTCGGGTTCGCGGAACCTAGCGCATTTCATCGCGCGTTCAGGAAGTGGACGGGGGTTCGGCCGACGGCGTATCGCGGCTTGCGGGCTGACACCAATGGCAACGCCGGTGCATGACAGCACGCGCGCCATCGCGCTGCTATAGTGAAAATATGCTGGTCCACTAAAGGAGCGTTGTCATGCCGCAACCGAAAACACCGCCGCGCAGCAAGCCGAAAGCGAAGGCAGACGCAAATCATCGCGAGGACGCCCTGGACGAAGCGCTGGACGAGAGTTTTCCCGCAAGCGACCCGGTCGCGATCTCGGTCGATCATCAAGCTGCCCCAGAACCGAAGCGTCACGACAGCCAGAACAAACGGACGCGATAGTCGGCTCGCGCTAATCGTCGAGACCGGCCAGCAACGTCGCGAGCTTGTCCACATGCTGCATGAGCATTGCGCGGTGTTTGTCGATCTGCTCGATCCGTCCGGCAAGATCGGCTTTCACCGGGTCGTCCAGTTTGCCCGACGCGCGCAAATCCTCCGCCTTCGCGTTGATGCCATCGAGCTGGACCATCGAAAGCTGCCGCTCCACGCGGCGCAGGTCAGTCAACAACAGGTCGCGGTTGCGCCGGAACATCTGGTCACGCCGATGCGTCTCCACTTGCTGGAGCGCCTGATCGGCGATGCGCCGGGTCGCCTCGGTCTGTGAGAGCAGCGGTTCCGGCCCTCGCAGCACGGGCCGCTTGGGCGCCGGGTGCGCATTGCCGCGGAACACGGCAGCGGGCGTTTCCTCGTCCATCGCGCGCTGGGTTTCGGGCGGGATGTCGCGCCGGTCGCGGCGCTCGTCCAGCCAGCGCGGCGGCAAACCAGTGACGGTTTCCACGCCCCGTACGAATTCCTCACTGAAATCACGCCTTCCGGCCAGGATCAGTTTCATGTACGACGGGGAAAAACTCATCATGCGGGCAATCCTCGCGCCGCCAGCCGGCGATCCAGCGAGCACATTCAAGTTGGCTCGCCACACGAGGTACAGCGTTTCATCGAAATCTTCCATGGGCTAGTCTCCAAGCAGACGGACTCGCAAACGCCGCGCGGCTGTTTCACCTGCGCTTGACGCTTAGGTCCTGGCGAGCCCGTCATCACGGCGACGAGCCGGATCGTATCGGGGGCGTCGCCTAAGTGGGCATCTGACCGCAATCTTACCGGTATCTCAATAATGCGCGTTTTGTCTTGCACGCGGTAAAAACCCGCAGAATCAACAGCAAGCGCGTGGTTTAAGGGCAACCACGCGAAGTGCCGCCATGTCTTATTCCAGAATATCTGTCACGCGAATAAACGGCAATTATGCGTGTGACAGATAATTTCCGAATATCCGCCACACGCATAATTGACAAATATCTGCCAGAAGAATAAAGTGCATTTATTCGTGTGAGAGATAATTATCATGCAGCAGACCATCGCAACGCCTTACCAAATGGGCCAAATTCTCGCGGCCGGCCGTCGGCGCGCGGGCCTCACCCAGGCCGAAGCGGCCTCCAGACTCGGTGTCAGCCAAAGTCGCGTATCAACGCTGGAGGCTAATTCCGGCGCGCTAACGCTCGATCAGTTGCTGACCCTACTTGGCGCATACGAACTGCAACTCCAGGTATTGGACAAGGGTTCGTCCGTCCCCGCTTCCCACCCGTCAGCGCTGGAGTGGTAATGGCTGGACGCAAGCCACATTCCCGAGCGCTATCGGTATGGGTCAACGGCGTACGAATGGGTATCTGGCACATTCCAACGCGCGGCCCAATGGAATTCGCCTACGACGCCGAGTGGACTGCCTCCGAGCTGAGCCGGCCTCTCTCGTTGTCGCTGCCAATTCCGCTCGATAACGCCCCGCTCAAAGGCGATCGGGTACTCAACTACTTCGACAACCTGCTGCCTGACAGCGAAGCCATTCGAAAGCGCATCGGCCAGCGATTTCGCACCGACACCCTGGATGCGTTCGATCTCTTGCAGGCCATTGGCCGGGACTGCGTCGGCGCGGTCCAGCTACTGGGCGTAGACGAGGAGCCCACTGGCGTCGAACGGATCGATGGTACTCCGCTCAGTGACTCAGAAATCGAGACACTCCTGAACCAGACTGCCGGCAGCGGCACGTTTGGCCCCCAGAACGACGATGACGACTTCCGGATTTCTCTCGCCGGTGCGCAGGAAAAGACAGCGCTCCTCTGGCACGAGGGTCAGTGGATGAAGCCCTACGGCGCTACGCCGACCACGCATATCCTGAAGCTCCCGCTTGGCCTGGTGGGGAATCGGCGCGCGGATCTCACCAAGTCGGTTGAAAACGAATGGTTGTGCATGCATCTCCTGCAGGCTTACGGCTTGCCGGTCGCTGAAACGGAGATCAAGACCTTTGGCCGGCAACGCGCGCTGAGCGTCAAACGATTTGACCGCCAGATGCACTCGAGCGGCAAGTGGATCCTGAGGCTGCCGCAAGAGGACTTTTGCCAGGTGATGGGGCTCCCCTCTTACAAGAAATACGAGAACGAAGGCGGCCCGGGGGTGATCGATCTGGCGCAAGTGCTTCAGCAGTCCGAGACGGCCAAGGAAGACATCGAAACGCTGCTGACCACGCAGATACTCTTCTGGCTGCTGGCGGCTCCGGATGGGCACGCGAAGAACTTCAGCATCCGGTTGCTGGCGGGAGGACAGTATCGGCTGACGCCGCTTTATGACGTCATGTCGATCTGGCCGGTCGAGGGGAAGGGAGCAAGCCAGTGGTCGTGGTTCAAGGCAAAGCTCGCCATGGCCGTGTCGGGCAAGAACCGTCACTACGCTTTCCGCGATATCCAGCGCCGCCACTTCAACGCAATGGCGCCGCGATGCTCATATGGACAGGATGCGGAGCCGATCATCCAGCGGCTGATTGCACAAACGCCCGGTGTCATCGAACGTGTGTCAGCTGAATTGCCGGAGGATTTTCCGGCGAGAGTCGCGGACCGTATCTTCGAGGGACTGCGCAGGACCGTAGCCGAACTCGATGCGATGCCCGCCAGGTTAGCTGCCTGATAGACGACCTGAGCGATTGACGTGCTCGATCTCGCGCAAAACCCGGCTCACGCCGGGTTTGCATCGGATCAGTCGCATCAATCACATGAATCAATTCATCAAGGCACGTCGCGCAAATACCCTTCCTTCGACGAATCGCGCATCCGCAACGAGACGATCCAGGAAATCGCGCACAGTGCCGTCACGTACCAGTAGAAGGTCGACTCGCTACCGATCGATTTCAGGAACAACGCCACGTATTCCGCCGAGCCGCCGAACACCGCGTTCGCGACCGCATACGACAAACCCACACCCAGAGCGCGTACTTCCGCCGGGAACATTTCGGCCTTGATCAGCCCGCTGATCGACGTGTAGAGGCTCACGATAGCCAGCGCGACCACCACCAGCACAAACGCCAGGACCGGGTTCGTGACGTCCTTCAACGCGGACAGGAGCGGAACAGTGCAGAAAGTGGCGAGGCCGCCGAACCAGAGCATCGACTTGCGCCGGCCGATCCGGTCCGACAACGCGCCGAATGCGGGCTGCATGATCATGTAGATGAACAACGCCCCGGTCATCACGTTGCTGGCCGTCTTGGCATGCATGCCGGCGGTGTTCACCAGATATTTCTGCATGTACGTGGTGAACGTATAGAAGATCAGCGATCCGCCCGCCGTGAAACCAATCACAGTGAGGAATGCGCCTTTATGCTGCATGAGACCGCGAAGCGTGCCGGCCTCCTTCAGCTTGCGGGTTTCAGCCGTGGTGGTTTCATCGAGCGATTTCCGCAGATACAGCGACACGACCGCCGCGAGCGCGCCGATCCCGAACGGGATACGCCAGCCCCACGCTCTCAATTCTTCCGTGGTCAATAACTGCTGCAAAACAACCAGCACGAGCAACGCGGCAAGCTGTCCGCCGATCAGCGTCACATACTGAAACGATGCGAAGAAACCGCGCCGCCCCTGCAGCGCCACTTCACTCATATAGGTCGCGCTCGTGCCGTATTCGCCGCCCACCGACAAGCCCTGGAACAGCCGGGCGATCAGCAGGAAGAACGGCGCCCATGCGCCAATGCTCGCGTAGGTCGGCAAGAAGCAGATCACGAGCGAGCCGGCGCACATCATGAGCACGGAAATCATCATCGAGGTACGGCGGCCGTGTTTGTCGGCAATACGGCCGAACATCCAGCCGCCAATCGGCCGCATCAGGAAACCCGCTGCAAACACGCCCGCCGTGTTGAGCAACTGCGTAGTCGGGTTCCCACTTGGAAAGAACGCCGGCGCGAAGTACAGCGCGAGGAACGAGTAGATATAAAAGTCGAACCACTCGACGAGATTTCCCGATGAAGCGCCGACGATCGCGAGAACGCGGCGGCGGGTATCGGCTGAAGTTGAGAGGGTGGTGTCGGCCATGCTGGTTGAAACTCCTGTCGCGTGTTGAAAACGGCGGCTTGTGTCCGCTCTTGCGCCGGACTGATGGGGAATGGTCCGCCCTGAGGGGCGTTGGCGCGCCAGTTTATACGACGAGAAGCGGGTTGATGCAAGATGACGGTCAACCACAATTCAGCTTACAACCTAAGTTAATCGGAAAGTTTTTTGTCAAAATACGAACTCGATAAAAACGCCGAAAAGCCTTTTTGCGCTTCGAACCCCCGCTAGATCAACGACTTGCAGCGAACCTGATGTAAGCCTGAAGCGCCCATAGTTAAACCTTACGATTACCCGTATTGAAAGAATTTAGTAATTACCCTAAGTCACCAAACTAAGTGACGAGCAACCGGGCTTCCGCCCGCGCACTGCCGTTCTCTATTCAAGCGATCCCTGAGCCGAAGTCTTGCCATAATTGCGGACGCCTGGTTTTTCTGGAGAACCGCATGAACCCGCAGTCCGACCAAACGCATCAAACGCATCACACGCTCGACGCCGCCCTGGCATCGAAATTCGCCCGGCTCGCACTTGGCCACCTGACCCGCGAATACCCGAACAAGCTCGATCACGTAATGGGCAGCGTCGCCGATGCACAAGGCCCGCGCGCGCTCCATCCAATCTTCTATGGCAGCTTCGACTGGCACTCGTGCGTTCACGGATACTGGTTGATCGCGCGGCTTGTCGACCGTTTCCCCGCGTTGCCGGAAGCGGCTGACATTCGTGCGCTCATCGACTCGCATTTCACCGATACCAATGTCGCCGCCGAAGTCGCGTACTTGCAGCGTCCGGAGGCACGCGGTTTCGAGCGTCCGTACGGCTGGGCATGGTTGCTTGCGCTTGCCGGCCAGCTTCATTCGATGCAATCAGTTGAAGGCCAGCGCTGGTCCGCGACCCTGGCGCCGCTTGCGCACGCGTTTGTCGAGCGTTTCACGGAGTACCTGCCGAAATTGACGTATCCGCTGCGGGTGGGCACGCATTTCAATACGGCGTTCGCGCTGACGCTGGCTATCGGTTATGCACGGCAAGTGGGTGACACGGCGCTAGAAACGCTGATCGCCGACACCGCGCGCCGCTGGTATCTGAACGATGCGGATTGTCAGGCGTGGGAACCGGGCGGCGATGAATTTTTATCGTCGTCGCTCATGGAAGCCGAGTTGATGCGGCGGGTGTTACCCCCGGCCGAATTCGCCGGCTGGTTTGACCGCTTCCTGCCACGGCTGAACGTGAGCGAACCCGCCACGTTGTTCGTGCCGGCGACCGTGTCAGACCGCAGCGACGGCAAGCTTGCTCACCTCGATGGCCTGAACCTGAGTCGCGCGTGGTGCCAGCGTTCGCTCGCGCGTGCACTGCCCGCGGGCGATGTGCGTATCGGCTTGCTCAATGCCACGGCGAACGCTCATCTTTCAGCGGGACTGGCGCATGTGGCGGGGGACTACATGGGCGAACACTGGCTCGCGACGTTTGCGTTGCTGGCGCTTGCGACCTGACTGGTTCGACGCCGCGCGTTTGTGATCGAGTATGTGATCGCACCTGTCAGCCCGATCTCAGCCGCGCGGCTGAAACGCGATCACGCTCATGCCGGCCAGCGCGATTGCGACGCCGGCGAGATCCCAGGTCGTGGGGCGAATCCGTTCGACGATCCATAGCCACATGATCGCCACGGCGATATAAACGCCGCCGTACGCGGCATATACTCGACCGGCGGCGCTGGCATGCAGCGTGAGCAACCAGGCGAAAAGTGCGAGCGCCACAGCACCCGGGACGAGAAGCCACGGGGACCCGCCCTCCTTCAGCCATCGATAGGGAAGATAGCAGCCCATTATCTCGGCGACAGCGGTGACAACGTACAGCAGGAACGTCTTCATATCGGTGGCCAGGGTTTCATGGTGGTTTTTATCAGCGCCCTCTCACTTGCCATTCTCACCAAGCGCTGCCAGTCCTGCGAGCAATGCCTGATGAAACGCCTTCGGGTCCTGCATCTGCGGCGCATGCCCCAGCTCCGCAAACTCGACCAGCTTCGCACCGGGGATCGTCTCCACCGCATGTTTTGCCAGCTCCGGATAACGCCCGAGCGTCGGCCGGATTTCCGGCGGCGCGAGATCCTTGCCAATCGCGGTGGTGTCCTTATCGCCGATCAGCAATAACGTCGGCGTCCTGATCTGCCCAAACTCATAGACAACCGGCTGCGTATAAATCATGTCGTAGAGCAAGGCTGAATTCCACGCTACAACATCCTTGCCCGCCCCGCGATACATCCCCGCCAGCATCTGCACCCACGGCTCGTAACGCGCGTCCCAATGACCCGCGTAATACGTGGCTTGCTCGTATTTGCGAATGCCGTCGGCGCTGGTTTTCAACTCGCGCGCGTACCAGTCATCGATCGAAATGGACGGCACACCCTTTGCCTTCCAGTCCTCCAGACCGATCGGATTCACCAGCACGAGCTGCTCGGTCTCTTGCGGATACATCAGCGCGTATCGCACCGCGATCATGCCGCCCGTGGAATGCGCGACGAGCGTCGCTTTCTTCACGCCCAGCGCCGCGAGCAACGCGTGCGTGTTGCGCGCCAGTTGCTGGAACGTGTACTGATACCGCACCGGTTTGGTCGATTTGCAAAAGCCGATCTGGTCCGGCGCGATCACGCGATACTCTGCATCGGTCAACACGTCGATGCTTTCCTTCCACGTCGCTGCGCAAAAGTTCTTGCCGTGCAGGAGCACGACGGTCCGTCCGTTCGGACGCTTGGACGCAACATCCATATACGCCATGCGCACGATTTGCCGCTGCGATGAAATCGCGAACCGGCCCACCGGATACGGATAGTCGAAGCCCTGGAGTTCGGGACCGTACGCGGGACCGTCGTTGTCGGCTGATGGCGGAGAGGAAGCGGCCGCGGGTTGATCGCTCGAAGTGGCGGAAACGCTGGAAGCGCTGGACGCGGCCGAATCGGCGAAGGCGGGTGATGCCGATGCAATCGATACAGCTAAAGCTAACACTGCGCAAAGCACGCGGCTAATCGAAGTCATGGGCGCGGAAGCTCGCAAATGGAAACAAGGGAGAAGCTAGAACAATCCCAGCAAGGTCGTGGCCCCACGATGCAAACAGGCACCTTGTGACGGCCGGGGAATTTTATCGCGTGTGCGTTTTGGCCGCCGGCAGTGTGGATAGCTTCGACAAGCATCGATCTCACCACCACGCGATAGCCCCCAGCGCCTTATACTCCCGCCTCGACTCACCTGGATGAACCCCGACCTCGCACGCCGCATGAAAATCCGCTTGACGTTCCTTGCCTCCTTGCTGGCTGCGCTTGGCGCTACCGTATCCCTCAATGTTTTCGCTGCCAGCGACTGTTCCCAGTTCAGTCCCGGTGGCCGGGCGCCCATTGTCGTCAATACCAAGATGCGCGCCTCGACGCAGCAACTTTGTTATTCCGACTTCGCGGTCCTCCACTCCGGCGTGACACACGGGCCGTTGTGGTCGGCGGAGCACCTGACGGCCGAGCACATCGACGATGCCCGCGACAACACCCGCACCAATCGTTTTTTCGTCGATAAAAAATTGCCGCCCGGCGATAGCGCCACGCTCTCGGACTACAAGAAGAGCGGCTACGATCGCGGCCATATGAGTCCGGCCGGCGATCGCTGGGACAAAAAAGGCATGGCAGAATCGTTCTCTCTAGCGAACGTCGTGCCGCAAAATCCGTCGAACAACCGGCGCATCTGGTCGCGCATAGAACAGTCCGTGCGACGGCTGGTGGAGCAATCCGGCGATGCCTACGTGGTCACCGGCCCGCTGTTTTCGGGTCGGCAGTTGCAAACCATTGGTGAGTCGCGTGTGCTCGTGCCCACGCAGTTGTATAAGGTAGTGTATTTACCCGGACGCGACCTGGCGTTCGCAGTGGTGGTCGAGAACACGCCGACAAACGAATACACCGTCAAGACGGTGCGCGAACTGGAAAACATGAGTGGTCTGCAATTTCCCGGCATTCCGGAAACGCTGAAAGACCAACGCATTGGAGGACTAAAAGGTGTCTAAGCCGTTTCAGCCGTTTGCCAACGATTCCGATACGCTCAACATCAACGGCGACGCGCTCGTGATCGCCAACGACACCGCCCGGCTGTCCATTTCCGGCGACCTGGAAATCGCCCGCGACAAGACTGGCTTGACCACGGCGCTCGCGCTGCAAAAGGCGGTCAACGCTATCGTCGATGCCCTGCAGAATGACGCAAACCTACCCGCTAAACTCGCCGATGAAACGCCGAAGCCAGCGGGCAAGACGGATAATCCGTTCATCTGAGCGTTAAAAAACTGGCCGGAGACGTATCTTGATCGAATGCCACATTGCACCGAGCCCACTGGGCCATCTCGCGTATCGCGCGGAGGACGATTACCTGACGGGATTGTTCTTCGTCGGCCAGAAGCATTTTCCCGCCGGCCTTATCGATACAGGAGCGCCGAAGTCACGTGCAATCATCGTGGCGATGGAACAGATCGCCGAGTACTTCGCCGGTGAGCGCACCGTGTTTTCCGTCCCGTTGCGACTCAACGGCACCGAGTTCCAGCAACGTGTGTGGGCGGCGTTGCAAGAGATCCCGTTCGGCACATCCTCGACCTACGGCGATCTTGCGCGCCGGATGGGTGTCGCCGCCGGGGCATCACGAGCCGTGGGCGGAGCGAATGGGCGCAATCCCGTGGGGATCATCGTGCCGTGTCATCGCGTGATAGGCGCCGATGGCGAGCTGACCGGCTATGCGGGCGGCGTAGAGCGTAAGCAACATCTGCTGACGCTTGAAGGTGGCCCAGGACGCGCGCAACTCACGTTGTTCTGAACGTTCTGAAAAGTAGCCGATAGATCGGGCAGAACATAAAAAACCCCCGCAAGCGCTAAGCGCTCGCGGGGGTTTTACGCTTCTGGACGCCGGGAAACAACGTCCAGCGCATCAAGACTCACGACACGGATTACTGCTGCTGCGTGCTGACGCGAATTTCGACGCGGCGATTCTTTGCGCGGCCGGCAACGGTCGAGTTCAATGCAACCGGATTCGACGCGCCAAAACCTTGCGCCGTGTAGCTTTGCGAACGCAGGCCATGGCTCTTCAGGTACTGCATCACCGATTCCGCACGGCGTTGCGACAACTGGCGGTTATGCGACGCCGAACCTGTTGAATCGGTGTAGCCCGCCGCCGCGACCTGACGCAACGTCACGCCCTGGGCAGCAGACACGAACTCGTCGAGCGTGTCGGTTGCCTTCGGCGTCAGCGAAGCGCTGTCGGTAGCGAAGTTAGCGTCACCGCTCAAATCGATCTGGCGGGGCATTTCCGGAGCGGCCTGCGGGACCGGAGCCGGCATCGGCGCCGGTGCAGCTTCAGCCTGAGCAGGCGCGCCGCACTGGAACGTCAAGACACGCGGGTCAGCCGCATCTTCCGACGGCGCGCGCAGGCGTTCCATGGTTTCGAGCTTGTATGCGGGCTTGTCGCCGCAAATTTTCTGGGCCTGCTTCACGCATGCCGCCACGCCTTCGAACAAGCCATGACATTCCACGCGATAAACCTGCGCGCCGTTGGCCGTCTGGATCTGGTTGGCGTTGAAAGTCGGACCCGAAGCCGTAGAGCAGCCGGCGAGCGCGCCGATCGACAACAGACCTGCAGCGATTAGTTTATTGGACATCTTGTTTACCATTCTTAAATTGACGTGTGACTGAGATATCGAGACAAATGCGTACTGGATGGGTCATCAGACAGTTACCCGATTTTCACAGCCACCTATTCGCCTCAAGCCTTCGATCCGGATCTTGAAAATGATCTGGAATCCGAAATCGCGCGGCATGTTAGCACGTGAAAACTAGCATTCCTAACTGGATAATTCCTAATAAATGAAACACGTTCGAGCGATTTAGGAAATAACCTATAAACGTGAACAATCGGAAAACTTTTGACGCTTCATTACTGCGCCGGAAATGAAAAGCGGCCGCGAATGCGGCCGCTTTTTCTCAATTTGAAATGCATTGCGAGCGATCGGAACGCGGGCAGCCAAACCAACATCAGGAAGTTTGACGCGCTCAGGCGCCCTTCACTTTGGCAATGGCATCAGGTCAACATCCGACTGGCGCTGGAGATCTTGAACCTTTGTTTGCAATGCACGCAATTGCGCTTGCGCTGCGTCCTGCTCCGCACGCAGTGAACGGATTGCTTCCTGTTGCTCAGCCTGCCTGTCGGCGACCTGGCTTTGCTGCGCGCGCGCGACATCGAGGTCGGCTTGCAGACGATTGGCACGCCCTTGCTGGACCGCGATCAGCCGGTCCGCAAAGCTTTTCTCGGCTTCGAGCTTGGTCCGGCGAATCTCGGTATCGGCGAGTGCCGCACTATTCTTGGCAAAGTCCGCGTAAATGGTTTCCGCACGGGAATCCACTTGAGTCTTGACCACGCGCCAGAATTTCTTTTGCTGAAACAATGCAATATAAAACGTCATTTCATCGGGATAAAACAGCAAGCTCGCGCCATAGCTGCCGTTATACGTGGTGCGCAATTCCTTTACCCTGCCGTCGCGAATCATTTGCTGCAGTTCCGCGACGTTGCCATTCACTGTTGACTGCGGTTCGTCGGCCGCGCCGTTGGTCAGAAGACTGCGGCGCGCGCTTGAATCGCCGAGTGCATCGGCTGTCGGGGCACTGCCTGGCTTGGGCGCTACGGGCCCGGCGGCACACGCTGCGCCGCACAGGACGAACCATGCCAAGACCAGTGCCCCGCCTCTCGTTGTATTGTTGGAGTTCATGGAATTTCCGGGTTGAACGCAATTAAGAATGCGAAAGCACCGGAATTATGGCAGATAGAAAAGCCAAAGCGGAAAATCCATGAAGAGGCTTTTTACGGTATTGCCATTGCCTGAAAACACTCAACGGTTTGAAACGATTTATGCAGCGATTCATGTAAGGACTCGCTGCATAAGCATTGCCCGCTTCATTGCAGGATCTCTGCCGTGTTTTATAAATCGTGGCGCAGGCGCACGTGCTCCTGAACGACCGTTGGATTGGTTATATCGCCGGTTGAGGTGACGGGCGAGAAGATACGTGCATCGATTTGATGCGTCGGCACGCCAGCAAAGATTCCACGATCTGCTTTGAAAGCGAACGGTGCGCTCGAGTAGACGCGCGGATCGATGGACGTTGCCGCCATGCCCGGCGAGACGTGGAAAAGCACACCGAGCGTGATCAGGCTGACGGCCGTGAAAACCGAACGGAATGAATGAGATGAACGAAACGAAAAGACATGCAAGGACATGATAAGGACTCGCGCAAAAAATGCCTGCGCGCGAACAATCGCTTAACCGCGTACTCGTGACAGGCGTCAGACAGAGGAGGAACTCACATGCGCCCGAAGACAACGCACGACCAGCCAAGATGAGACCATCTCCATGCCGCCCGAACCATGAGCAAGTTCTGAATTTCTCCCATGGCGCGCTGATCCTTTCAATTCTCCGCGGGTCAGTTGACCCAGCGCAAGATCATCGGCAACAAGACCGGCACCACGAACGCCGTGAACAATCCGTTCAGGCCCATGCCGAGACCGGCGAATGCGCCCATTTCATCGCTGACCTGAAACGCGCGTGCCGTCCCAATGCCATGCGATGCCACGCCAAGCGCGAAGCCTCGGACCTCTGGCTCTTCAATGCGTAAAACATTGAGAATCGTCCGTGCCGATACCGCGCCGAACACGCCGGTGCAAATGACAAGTACGGCGGTCAGTGACGGCAGTCCGCCCAGCCGCTCGGCAATCGCCATGGCGATCGGCGTGGTCGCGGACTTGGGCGCGAGCGATATCACCGTCACACGCGGCACGCCGAACAAGATGGCAACGATGGTCGCCGAGATAATCGCGGTCAGCGAACCGGCGATCAAGCCGCCGGCCAACGGCACAGCGGCGCGACGCAGCTTCGGCAATTGCCGGTAGAGCGGCAGCGCGAGCGCGACGGTCGCCGGGCCGAGCAGGAAATGGACGAACTGCGCGCCCTGAAAATAGGTTTGATACGGCGTACGCGTCACGCTCAGCACGGCGACGACCAGCGCCACCGCCATCAACACGGGGTTCGCCAGCGGGTTGAACCTGGCGCGGGCGTAGATGCCTTGCGCGATCAGGTAGGCGAACAGGGTCATCGTCAGGCCGAGCAGCGGTGAGGCGGCGAGGTAGACCCAGAGGGCGCCGAGTTGTGTCATCGCGTGGTCCTCACGATTCTGACGGCGTGTTCACGCGCGCCCGGCGGATCTGGCGCCGCATCAGCGCACGCGTGACGAGCGCGGTGACGGCAATGGCAAGCGTGGTGCTCACCACCAGCGCGACCGCGATCGCGAAACCTTCGCCGCGCACCTTGTCGGCGGCGACCATGATGCCTACGCCCGCCGGCACGAACAGCAAGGATAGATGGCGCAGCAATTCAAGCGCGGTAGGTTCGATTGCATCGACGGCGGACGGCCTTATCAGCAGATAGCCGAACAGGAGCAACAAACCGATCACAGGTCCCGGAACGGGCACATGCAGGCCGATGGAAAGGCCTTCTCCGAAACACTGAAACAGAAGCAAGGTGGCAAGGGCGCGCAGCATGGCGTGAGTAAGTGCGTGAGGTTGAAGGACTATGCAGCGAAGTCGGGATGATGACATGCGTCACGCCTGGCATGGTGTCCCGGTCCGCGCGAACCAGCGCGTCTGGCGCAATCAGGCAGCGATCGCGATCGGGCTTGAAAAGTGCTCCCGCAATCATCCTGATGCGGCGCGTGCGCGGGTCAAGCCCTCTCTCCGGCATTCCGGCGGTTTATTCGACGCCTTCATAAAAATTTACAAATGCCGACATCGCCCGCCATCTCGGCGATAATCCGTTTCTACGCGACATACGTACGAGCCGGGCGACGGCACACGAGATCTCCATGACCGACAAAGCTACTCCATCAAGCCATATCGATTCCGACCCGAACACCGTGACCACCGGCGTGCCCGGACTTGACGACATACTCGGCGGCGGCCTCATCAAGGGTGGCTTATACCTGATCGAAGGAATGGCAGGAGCGGGCAAGACCATCCTGTCGACGCAGATCGGCTTTCATCGCGTGGCCGAGGGTGACTCGGTGCTGTACATCACGCTGATCGCGGAATCGCATTCCAAGCTGCTGTCGCATCTGAAAGCGTTGTCGTTCTACGATGCCGATGCCATCTCGGACAAAATGCTGTTCGTCTCCGGCTACCACGAACTGATGCGCGACGGCCTGAACGGTTTTCTTGCGCTGATCGCGTCGACCATCAAGACAAGCCGCCCGCGTTTCATGGTGATCGACGGGTTCCGCAGCGCCCGCGAATTCAGTTCCACCGAGCTGGAGTTGTCGCAGTTCATCCACGAATTGAGCGCGTTCGTGACGGCCGCGGGCTGCACCACGCTGATTCTCGCGCCGCTCTCGGGCAACGAGCCGCATCCCGAACACACGCTCGTCGATGGCCTGGTCGAACTCAACCGTTTCGCTACCGGCATGCGGCGCGCGCGCGAAATTGAAGTGCATAAGCTACGCGGCCGCGATCACCTGCTCGGTCGCCATTTCTTCAAGATCACCGCCGACGGCCTCGTGACGTTCCCACGCCTGGAAGCACGTTCGATGCTGCTCGAAGGGGCGCCGGACCTGAAGTCGAAGCTGTCGTTCGGCCTGCCCGACTTCGACGCCATGCTCGGCGGCGGTGTGGTCAAAGGCTCGACAACGACGCTGATCGGTCCATCGGGGATCGGCAAGACGCTGCTATCGTTGAAATTCCTTGACGGCGGTGTGGGTAACGGCGAGCGCTGCGTGTATTTCGGCTTTTACGAATCTCCGGAGCGGCTGGTCGCCAAGGCGGAATCGGTGTCGATCCATCTTGCCGACGCCATCGCCGATGGTCGCCTGATCATCGAGTGGCGGCCGGCGGTGGAACTCGCCATCGACGAACTCGCGGCCGAGCTGATTGCGGTGGTCAAGCGCGCAGGCGCGTCGCGGCTGGTCGTGGACGGGATCGAAGGATTCCACGATTCGGCGAACCGCATGGAGCGTTTCGGGCTGTTCCTGAACGCGTTGACACACCGGCTGCGTCAGGAAGGCGTTACCACGCTGCTCACCGAAGAGCTGCCGCTGTATGCCGACATGGCGCACGGCGGCTCGATCCGTGCGTCAGCGATGACCGAGAACATCGTCTTGATGCGATACGTGGAAACGAGCACGTCGCTGCACAGGATTGTCTCTGTCGTGAAGCAACGCGAAAGCGCGCACGATCCGTCCATCCGCCGCTTCATCATCAATGAAAACGGCCTGCATCTCACGGACGGTTTCATCGGCACGACCACATTGTTATCGGCGCGCGGCACGATCCCGTTCGCGCCGTCCGGCCCGGACACCGGCACGCGGACATGAAAAAGATCCTCGTCGTCGACGATGAATTCGACCTCCTGACCACTTGGCGGCTGGTCCTCCAGATGGAAGGATACGAGGTCAGTACCGCGTCAAACGGCGTGTTGGCGCTCGAGTCGGTGCATGCCAATCCGCCCGACCTGATCATCACGGACTGGATGATGCCCCGCATGGACGGCGTCGCGTTATGCCACGCGCTCGCCGCCGACGACACCCTCGCGCAGATTCCCGTCGTGCTCTCCAGCGCGGCCGCGCGTACGCCGGCAGTCGCCCACCCACACCTCGAATTTCATCGGAAGCCGCTTTCCATCGATGAACTCATCGAGATCGTCACGCGTCTGATCGGCACCGCTTGATATCGACGTAGATCACGGCTGGGCACGATCCCTGCTGAAATAGTCGCTCCGGTTAGCCGGATTCTTCGATAAACCGCTTTAACCAGAACGGGAGGCACCATGGTGCAGGATCAGGTAGAAGGCGCGGCGCAAACCGTCGTAGGCAAGGTGCAGGATGCGGTCGGCGGTTTGACCGGCGACGCGGGGACGCAGGCGGAAGGCAAGGCGCGCCAGGTGCTCGGCAAGATCCAGCTTAACTACGGCGAGACAATTGATAACGTCCGTGAAGCGGTCATTGCAAAGCCGATCAATGGCGTGCTCGTGGCAGGTGCAATCGGATTCGTGCTCGGCGCGATCTGGGCGCGGCAACGATAAGTTGAGCGTTGCAATCGATGTGAAAAACAACTGGCCGTGCTGAAAAGCGCGGCCAGTTTTTTTATGGACTTTGTTTGCGGTTTGATGGGCTTGTTTTCAGATCGGCCCTAGGGCCGGGCGCGGTTGATGCTGATTTCCATGATGCAAACCTTGATGCCAACCTACGGGGAGAACCTCATGACAATCACCGCAAGCCGTCTTTCAGATACAGAGGTGCTGGTCGAGCAAACCGTTTATACGTTTTCGGATAGCGCCGTGGCAGACGCTTTCCAGCGTTGCGTTGGGCAGGATTCAGTCGATTCATGCACCGCCAGCCACGCCCCGATGTCCTCGCGAGCGTCGAACGATGCCGCCCTGGACGACCTTGCGCCCGGCAGCATCATTTCACCGTCACTCGGCGGCATGCCGTAATACTGCGTTTTGCTTAGACCGGCGCGCGCGCTCAGCGTTACTCGGACGGCTTGCCCTCCTTGTTCTTAATCGAGTTAGTCGCGGGCATCGGTTCCACCGGCCTTTGGTTTGAAACCCCTTCCGGCTCAGAACTGTGCGATCCGAACCCGCCGCGCCCACTCGCTTCGGGCGAACTGCCACTGCCCAGCGGGACTTCGGCAGTCTGCTTCGGATGCTGCGTGAGGTTGCGTTCTTCGGGCTCACCGGGTTCAGCTTTTGCGCTCGATGACTGCGGCGCGTCGGGCGTCCTCACCCCTTCGCGCGCGTCGCCGCCGGTGGCCGCCCCGCCCGGCAAATTACCGCCTGAGCCGCCGCCGCTCGCGCCGGTGCCGGAGTCTCCAAGCGGTTCGCTGTTGTCGAGCTCGCGTTGTGTCGTAGTCGGTTGCGTCGTGGCCATTGAATGCTCCTGTCCTGATGGTTTGAGTCTCATCAGTCGAGCAACGGACGTTCCTTCTCATGCGTTCCCGGCTTTTCCTCAGGTTCAAAGCGGGTTCAAAGCGAAACTACCGCGCGGAACGCGAATCCGCATTCCGGCGGTTTTGCCGCATCGCCCAGTCCGCCAGCAAATTCGGCACGCGCGGCAACGCGTGCGGCCAGTGCACGGCTTCCTTCGCCAGTTGCGCGATGACACCGTGCGAGCCGAACTGATCCAGCGCCAGACGCATGATCACCCTGCGCGCGATCAGCCACACGTCGATATCCGGCGCAATCCGCCGCGCCATTTCCTCGATGCTCTGCGCCGAGCGCGCCAGCAACGCCGCCCGCGACGCAATGCCCGTATGAGCGTCGCCGAATGCGTGCTCCAGCGGTCCTTTGCCCAGCGCGGTGAAGAGATCGGCAGCGGTCCGATGTCGATGGGCATCGCCGGCAAAACGCTCTGCCTCCCGCCTGTACGTTGATTCCACACGCACCGCATGCTGCTCTTCGTGTTCGTCGGGCCGGCCATGCCGCATGTGTTCGCGCGCGGCCGCCTTGTGATCGCCCTGCAACAACGCGTTCGACCCGGCAACGAGAAAACTGCGCTCGTGCGCGGCGAAAAACGTGAGCGGCGAATCCCCGTCAAGTACAAGCGCCCCGAACGTGTCCGGTTCGACGCTGACCGCCGCGCCTGCCGCTTCCAGACCGGCATGGAACACGCCCTCGCCGAGCGCCGTTTCGAAAAAAACCTCGATCCACGTGGCTGTCAGTTGGGCCGGGTCCAGGCCGTGGGTACGCAGCGCATTGGCATCCGAAAGCGGCACGCTGCGCACGGCCCGCGTGACGAGCGCCGTGTCGCTGCAAAAATCCCAGAGTACTTCGGGCACGACGACGCGCGAGTCTTTGTTCACTTCGCGCAACCGGTAGCGCAGAAAGCTTTGATCCGCGGCCCGTTGACGCAAGTCGAACATCCCGGCAATCGATTCCGTCAGACGTGCGATCAGCCCACCGACGTTTTGCTCACGGACCTCGCGTGAAAAACGCTCGGCCACACGCGCCGCCGAGTTCGCGATATCGAGGTCTTGCACCAATTCAATGCGTGCATCGGTACGGATCAACGTGATGCGGACGGCCACCGGCGGGCTCGATTGCGTGGATGCGAGGGGCGTGTCGAGCGTGATTAGTGCGCGATGTGTCTGCTGCGCTATTCCACATCGTTCAGGCTCGGCGTCTATGTCGATCAACGCGTCGGCCCGTCCCGGCGGCAGCGCGGCCGCAAGCGCGCGGCGCAGCGGCGCGTCTTTGAGCGGTGCCTTGAGGGCGTCCAATTCGGCGAGCGCGACGCGCACCGCGGTCTCGGCTAAGCCAGGATGTTGCGCCAGCAGTCCCGACGCCATGGTCAGCACGCCCGAGAGGTTCTGCAACACCGGCACCCGCTTGGCCAGACTGGTGGCGCCGCGGCTGCGCACGCCCCCGGCGAACGAGCGCAAGACCCGGTGGATCGTGGCGTCGGCGGCGGACTTTGTGCGGCTTTCTCGTATGAACAGCGTCGCGAGGCGCCAGATTGCACGCAGGCGCTGTGTCATTGGTCCACCGGATATAGGTTCGAATGGCTGATTTTCAGCTCCTTGGCCGAGGTGAACAGGTGAAAGCGAAAGCACCCGTGGGAGTTGAACCTCAAGAGAATAATCCTCGCGCATCATTTTGGCCTGCACGCGTCTGAAGAGTTCTCGTTCTCGTGGATAACACTCAAACTACCGTCTGCCGTAACCGAATCGGGCAACAAGATAGATCAGATCGTGCCCATGCGTCGAATCGCAGGTTGGTCGGTCGACCGCGTTCAACGGCGATCTGTTTGCGAACCCGGGGTCGATAGCAAATTCGCCGGTATGCGCATCAAACATTTTTTCATTCTGATTACTCGATTCGAAAGCAAGACGAAAGATATTAATCGTCTGATGGTTTAAATGCGGTTTCGTCGACACAGTATCAAATTGCCGTATTGTTTCAGATTCTGATTTTCTAATCATTGGTTTTCAGCCAATGCCTGCCATGCCGCATGGTGATTCAAATAATGGTTCGCGTCGAACTCCCATTACGGGAACCAATATATGGCGATTCGTCAATGCCACCTTCGCGCGACTTTGAACAGATAAAACCCCTGCCAGCAAGCACAGTATGGCTCCGCTCCACTTGCCGCGATCCCTGCACCATTTTCCGGAATGCAGGAAAATCTGCCACGATCTCGCATTTGATTCTCCTCGGCGTTGGATTTTCAAGATAGAAGCATTGACAAAACATGCTAATCAAATCGCGGTTTTTTCTTGGAATATTTTTCAACGCGTCCGAAAATAATTTACACGTTCTTAAAAGATGAGACCCCCGAATTTTCCAGCATGGAGCAAACTGGATTATCTAAACAATTTTTTGACCACAGACAACACCGGCTTAATAGCTGCAACATGTCATAAATTTATTTCCATTTAGTAAACGATATCGTTGCCCGGATCGAAATTTTTATCGTTTCGAAGCTAAACACCGCGACTAATCCAGAAAAATTTACTGAAAGTATCCCATCGTCCGAAACACGATCCTTTCAGACACATCGTTTCCTTCTCCTGTTTGCCTGAGCGGAACAGTTTGATCCTGTATCACGGCTCATCGATAAATCTGCTTCAATGATTGGCATGTTTAATGCTTTTATCTCCTAGGCAGGTCACATGATTTGTCGTGCTTTTGTCAACCCCGGATTATCACAAGGCGCCCTACTCCAGTGATCGAAACCCACCTCAGTGCCTTCCATGAAATAATCGCAGAATGCACCGACCTCAAAAGCCGCGTTGAAAATGAGCGCGTTGCGGTGTCGGCAATCACAGCCGCGATTACCAACGCAAGCGAGACCCTCGCCAGGCGGGGTTACATCACGCCGCAAAAGATTGAAGGACTGACCCTCTCTATAGAAGAGAACGCACTGGACCTTAAAGCCGCGCTCGATGAAGTCGATGCCTCCATTCGCACGGCCATCGGTCCAGTCGAGAAATTCGCCGCAGTAACCGAACGGTTGAGGACAGCCCAGAAAGCGGCGCTTCCGGTTCACGCGACGGCAGCAGGTCCGTCGGAAGAATCGGAAGGATCGATGTTCGATTCAATAGCGGCCCAGCACTCCGCCTTGTGCGAGCATTTACTGGAAAGTGTGCGGGATCTGGCCAATAAAGCCGCGTACCGGCTCGACGATCTGCGGGAAAAGATCGACCGGCTGCAGTCGTCTTATGGAGAAATCACCGCGGCAATGGCTTCCTGAAGCGTCGGCCACGACGTGTCCGGCGCGTGTGTCACGCCGTGGCGTTGAATGTTACGTGGCGGACGCTACGCGGCAGGAACATGGCTACGACCGGGTGACACCGGTGACTAGAGGCGACTGACGGCGGAGCCCCGATACCTCGCGAAAGTCGATGAAAGCGTCCGCTTCAAGCCGCCTTACCGGCGCCGCAGCGCCAAATCCAGCAGGCATTCTCTCAGCGCACCCGGCAGCAGTCGCCAAGCGCGTTGTTTCGCCTGTTCGCCCGCGAACGTTGGGCGTAAATGGAGGATTCCGCATTGCATCGTGGCGTGCTATCGTTTTCATGCCGGAATCAGAACGTCCGGCATATGTCAATCATCTTCGTGAGCGCCGCCATGAACGATGTACGCCACAATCTCAGCCCGACCGACCGCGTGGAATTGCTCTGCTGGCTCACCTGCGGGAGCCTCGGCGCTTATTATCTGAACGGCTCCTGGCCCACTGCGGCTTTTCACGTACAAGCAGCTCACAAATGGCTGGACAGGCATAAGCGCCAGGCTGAATGGCTCGCTATCGCAAAGCTCTCGGCCATTGCCGCCGACCTCGCCCAGCGACACTCGGAACTCGTCGATGCAGATTGGGCTCGCGACGCCGTCGAAGAGATCCTGGACAGCGACGATCTGAACTATCAATCAGAACTGGTGCTGCGCGTACTCGATGAATGCAAGCGCGCGCTTGCCGACAAACGGCCGGCTGACTGATCTGCCAAAAACCAGGGGCCTTCGTTGATCGATCTTCATCGACTCGACGAAAGCCCCGTTCCCTGAAGCGCTTGGCGGCTTCAGAACCTCGTGCGCATGCCGATCCGGATTGCGGTCGACGACTCCCCTGAGCCGACATACAGCCCGTTGGAGAACACGGGCGCCGAGCCACCGCCGAGAAACACCGGTGCGGCACCGCCCGATACCCGCAAGTAGGTGGCGCTGGTGTAAACATCCGTGCGCTTCGACAGCGCATAGTCAAGCAGCAGCGTCCCGTTCTGGAACTTCTGCTCGCCCAGCTTGCTGTACCAATAGCCGCCCATCAAGGTCGTCGCCGGGGTCAACTGGAACACCTCGTTGATCTCGTAGGTCGGCATCGAGCCGTTGTCCCGGGCGACGCGAAAGCGGGTATCGGTGAAAAGCAGCCGCGTGAGACTGCGCCCATACCGGTAGCTGGCACCCGCGCCGATCGTGCTGACGCTCGTGGCAACGACCGGTGCCCCCGACAAGTTCGGAAACAGCGTGGTGCCCGCCTGGGTCGGCGCGTTGAGACCGAGGTCGTGGGTATCGGTGTAGGCGACGCCGGCCTGGAACGGGCCACCGTCGTATCGCGCGCCGAACGCGATCACGCGGCCGGTTCCCGCCGAGACGGATTGCGAAGGGAACGCGTAGAGCGCGCCGAATGAGAAACCATAGAAGGCCGGCGATTTGTACTTGACCGCGTTGTTGATGTGCAAGGGGCCGGCCAGATGGTCGAAATCACCGGGATGCCAGGCGTATTGCCCGGCGTACTGACCCATCGCGAACTGCGTGAGGTTGTCCCAGAAAAAGTCGTATTGCTTGCCGAGCGTGAGCGTGCCGTAGGTGGTGTCGGTAAGGCCTACCCAAGCCTGACGGCTGAAAAGCACGCCGGACTGGACCATCGTGCCGCTGCAGAGATTAAAGCCATTCTCCAACTGGAAAATGGCCTTGGCGCCGCCGCCCAAGTCTTCGCTGCCAACCAATCCCCAGCGATTCGACTGGATGGAGCCATCGTTTGCCACGAAGGTCGCGTGCCCATTCAGGTTGCTGAAGTACGTGATGCCGGCGTCGATAATGCCGTACAGCGTGACGCTGCTTTGTGCGTAGGCGCAAGGGGCGGCCATCGTGGATAAGGCCAATACCGCGGCACTGCACATCCATCTTTTCTTCATTGCGTTGTCTCCATCAGGTTTTTTTATGCAAAGCGGTTCCCTCCCCTTCGTCGAGGGGATGTCGGGTCTGCTACAGGATCTCGGTGTGACGCGAGCGGTGTGAATCAGCCTAGGGTGGTGAACAGGCCAGGCGCGGGATTCGCGTGGCTGCGAATGCCAGGATTTTCAGATCGAGGGGCGCCGACGCGTTGCGTGCCCGGCGTATCGACCGTCTTACACGCGCTAAAACACCCGGTCAGGAAGAGTCCGTTCATCTTGTCTCCGTCTCTTGTTTTGGATTGACGATTTGGGTGAAGACAGTATCGCCCGGCAAACAGTTTTGATTTATTCTTTCAATTAACGTTATTGATTTGCGAACCGAATCAATAGATGGCCTTGACGACTCGCCGATTGTTTTCGTTGCCAAAACGGCAGTTCAGAAATACTTCGCTTTCCTAAGAATCGCCAAGCCCAGGGTGGCGCCTCACGAATAGCCGTGCGAGATCCTGTTCGCTGGCGAGTTGCCAAAACCGCGACTGGTAAGATCCAGAGGTTCAAATTGCGCGAACCGGCTCTCAACGACTGAGCGTCCCCTTTCATTGGCAGGCTTCAATCATGGATCGATTAGACCAACACACACATGCAATCTGCCAGGCCGATTTGCCCGCCACGGACGAACGGGAAGCGCTTCGTCTCGAGTATCAATGGTTGAATGCCGACCACACCAATGCGCCTGTTGCCGTCTTCCTGCATGAAGGGCTCGGCTCCATTTCCATGTGGAAGGACTGGCCGCAGAAGTTATGCGAGCAACTGGGATTTCGTGGCCTTGTCTATTCGCGGCCGGGTTATGGCGGCTCGACTCCGCGTGCAGCGGGCGTCAAATGGCCGGTCGATTTCCTGCAAAGGCAGGCTCAAGATGTTCTGCCGGCATTGCTCGATGTTCTTGGCATAGACAGCACTGAGCGCGCCCGGATGTGGGTTATCGGCCATAGCGACGGTGGTTCTATCGCCTTGCTTTATGCGGCGGCTTTCCCTGATGCACTGGCTGGCGTGATTGCAATTGCGCCGCATGTATTCGTTGAAGATGTGTCGATCGCGGCGATCACGGAGGCCAACACGCTATACACGCACGGCGACTTGCGGGCCAGGCTGTCGCGCTATCACGCGGATGTCGATTCAGCGTTCTACGGGTGGAACGATATCTGGCTGAATCCCGAATTCAGGCACTGGAACATCACAGACCTGCTGCCTTCCATCCGATGCCCCTTACTTGCCGTGCAAGCAGATGACGACGAGTACGCAACGATGGCGCAGATCGATGTCATTGCGCCTCGCGTGCCGCACGCGCAACTCGTCAAGCTGCCAGCGTGCGGACATTCACCGCACCGCCAATGTCCCGCCATGCTCGATGGCGCGATCACGGCATTCATCGCGAGTGTCAGAACCTGATGGACACACGGACTTGGGAAGCCCCGAATCTCGATACAATCGTTCACCCCTACACTTCAGCGCATCCTTTCAAAACGCATGACTGGTTCCTCGCTGCTCAAACCTAAGGTGTCACCCAGTCTGCGTTGGCTCACCCTGTGGGGACCGGGCCTGCTCGTCATGCTCGCCGATTGCGACGCCGGTAACGTGGTGACGGCGGCGCAGAGCGGCGCACAATGGGGCGCGCAGTTACTGCTGGTTCTGCTCGCGCTCATCCCCCTGCTTTATATGGTCCAGGAACTCACCGTGCGGTTGGGTATTTTCACCGGGCAGGGTCATGGCGAACTGGTTCGCTCCAACTTCGGTCCGGGTTGGGCGTGGGTTTCGGCAGTCGGCTTAGGCGTTGCCGTCCTCGGCTCGCTGGTGACCGAGTTCACGGGGGTCGCAGGCGTAGGAGAGATGTTCGGCGTCTCGCGGTCCGTCACGTTGCCGCTCGCCGCCGTATTCCTGGTGGGGATTGTGTTCACCGGTTCGCACAAGCGTGTGGACAAGTTCGCCATCGTCATTGGCGCCTTCGAACTGTCATTCTTCGCGGTCGCCTGGCACGCACACCCGGACATCCCGGGCATGTTCCGGCAGATGACCCAGCTTCCGGTCGCGAACCCTCATTACGGTTATCTAGCGGCTGCATTGATCGGCGCGACGTTCAACCCGTGGATGATCTTCTACCAGCAAGCCGCCGTCGCCGATAAAAAACTGGGTGCCCAGGACTATTCCGCCGCCCGCATCGAAACGGCAGCCGGTGCAATTCTCACGCAGTTGCTCACGGCAGCGGTGCTTGTCGCGGTGGCGGCAACGCTGTCGAGAGACGGCCAGCATCATGCGTTTCGAAGCGTAGGTGAAATCAGCGATGTCCTCACGATGTCGGCAGGACCGCGCGTCGGCCGCTTTCTGTTTAGCGCGGGTGTGCTCGGGGCATCGATGGTGGCGGCCATTGTCTGCTCGCTGTCGCTGGCGTGGGGCCTGGGTGAAGTGGCGGGATACAAACGCTCGCTTGAGGGCGGACCGGCGAGTGCGCCGTGGTTCTATGGTGTGTACGTGGCCGCGGTTGGTGGCAGCGCGATCATTGTGTGGCTGGCGCCCAATCTCATTTCGCTGAACGTCGCCGCCCAAGTTGTGAACGCGCTGATGCTGCCCTTGGTCGTGGGCTTGCTGATCGCGCTCAGCCTGACTGCGCTGCCAATGCCGCATCGGCCTCGCGGTGTCTACCTATGGCTCGTATGCTGCATTGCTACGCTCGTGTCCGTGGCCGGCATTCTGGGTGCCGGGATAAGCATTCTCTCTCGATAAGCGCCTGCGCTGCCTAGTATCAATCCCCGGTGCGATTGGGACGTCGGTATTGAATGCCGAATCACGTCTTCATAGCTCGTCAAAACGACCGTCTAAAAAAGCTTCGCTGTCTTCCATCGGGTAATCACTCGAAATATTTTTGATCGCACGCGCATCCGTGTTGCGGTCGGCCTGCGTATCCACCCGTACGTGACAAGAGAAGCGTCAGATCAGCATTGCTGCTCTGCGTCGTGCTTCGTCACGCATTCGTAATTCGTAGTTCGTCATTCGCGTTTGACACAGGCAGCCCGCCTGGCGCTTCGTCGTCTGCTGTCCGCCGTTTTTCCGTCTCTGGCTTTCATCGGACGCAGTCGCCGTATTGCTTAGTTCACAGAACGGTTCAAGGAGATGTCATGTCAGAAGACTCAAAGGTCATGGATGTACTCGTGCAGCGCGCCGACAAGCTGGCAAAACGCAGGCAGTTCTTCCGCAGCGCGGGAGGCGTGGGTCTGGGGTTAATCGGCGGCACGATCCTCGGTGCATGCGGCGGCGGCTCCTCGGGTGCATCGGCGCAAACCAGCGGCCCGACCGATCCGGAGATACTCAACTTCGCCCTCAACCTCGAATATCTCGAAGCCACTTTCTATGCGTATGCGACCACCGGCGCTGGACTACCCGCCAGTCTGATGAGTGGCGCAGGCACGCCGGGAACGGTTATTCCTGGTCATGCGGTGACGTTCTCCGACCCGGTGGTCCAGGCCTATGCGAACGAGATCGCGAAAGACGAACTCGAACACGTCACGTTCCTGCGCACGGCACTCGGTGGGTCAGCGGTAGCCATGCCGGCTCTCGACGTCGGCTACCAGAATCCGAACGGCGCGTTTTCCAAAGCGGCGCAAGCGGCCGGGCTGGTTCCTGCGGGCACGGCCTTCGACCCCTATCTGAACGACGAAACCTTCTTGCTCGCCGCCTTCATTTTTGAGGACGTGGGTGTGACGGCTTATAAAGGCGCCGCGCCACTGATCACGAACAAGACTTACCTGGAGGCAGCTGCGGGCATTCTGGCAGCAGAGGCGTATCACGCCGGCCTAGTGCGCACGGTGCTTTATTCGAAAGGTATTGCTAACCCGTCGCTTGGTCTGATTGCGTCGGCTAATGCAATCTCCGCTGCGCGCGCCTCGCTCGACAACGTGGGTAACGACGATCAGGGCATATCGGGAGCAACGGCCGGCAGCTCGAACATCGTGCCGCTCGATTCCAACGGCCTAGCGTTCAGCCGCGGTTATCCGAATGTGCTGAACATCGTCTACCTGTCGAGTGCTGCAGTCACGCAGGGTGGGTTCTTCCCGGCAGGCGTCAACGGCGATCTGCACATGAGCGCCTGATGTCCTGATCTCCCGATCGTTGGAGAGAATGTTTTGGCATCACCGTGCTGGGTTCCACCGCTTGCGAGTGGTGGAAAACCCAGCACGGTTTTTTTACGCCTTGAGTATTGGCATGAAGTCTTTAGAAAAAAGCATGACTAACTTTTTCATCGATACGACATGAAGGCATCGTGCCTTGAAGACAGCCCGGGCATCCGTAAGAGAAACGAAATTTCCACTCTGCATCAGCCTTCAATCAGCCAACAAGCACCTTCATAGGCACACGCGTTAAGCGCATGCGTTTAAGCAAGTGCTGCCCTGACGTCAGATCCTCCGCTACGACGTTGACAAGCGAATGACCTCGAAAGGCGCCGGCTTCAACCTCGGATCACCCGAAAAAAACGACAAGTTACGCCCGCGAGGTTGTGCCTGAAACACGCTTTGGTGTAGTGTCGGGCCGTCCTGAAAGAACGGTCGAAATGCCCGGACAAATCATGTCCGGGGCTATCGCGTGCACGCTTCTCGCGTAGCTGCATTCCTTGACGCTCAAAGCTTACAGTTCACGTTTTTTCGCGGTCTGGTCGCGTGCCTTTGCGTTCGTCATCTGCATTGGTGAATCAATGCATGACGGCATTCAAGGCTCGAATCTCGAAGGGCATGCTGTCATGTTTTCAAGCATAGCTGGTCGGAGAATATATGGATTTCGGATTCAACCTGAACCGCACGGCTAATGCGTCAGCCTGGCGGCTCTTGCCTAATCGATGGGACTTTGTCGCGTTCCCCTTGATCATCTGCCTGATCGCGATGGCCGCCATCGGCTTCCATCAGACCATGGCACCGATCGCAACGCTTAAAGCCCAGGCGATCTCGCTCGCGCCATCGAACCTGCCTGAATACGCGTTGCGCACGACGTTGCGGATGCTCGCCGCCATGATCGCTTCGCTGGTCTTCACGCTGATCTACGGCACCCTTGCGGCCAAGAGCCGTCGTGCAGAGAAGGTGCTGGTCCCGATCCTGGATATCCTCCAGTCGGTTCCGGTCCTGGGCTATATCTCGTTCACGGTCACGTTCTTTATCGCGTTGTTCCCAACACGCGTGGCGGGTGCCGAATGCGCGGCGATCTTCGCGATCTTCACGAGCCAGGCGTGGAACATGACGTTCAGCTTCTACCAGTCGCTGCGTACGACACCGCGAGACCTGGACGAAGTCGCTTGCAGTTTCCACCTGACCGCATGGCAGCGGTTCTGGAAACTTGAAGTCCCCTTCTCGATGCCGGGCCTCATCTGGAACATGATGATGTCGATGTCCGGCGGCTGGTTCTTCGTGGTGGCCTCTGAGGCAATCACGGTCGGCAACAATACGATCACGCTGCCGGGCATAGGCGCATACCTCGCGCAGGCGATCACCGAAAAGAACATGGGTGCGGTTGGCTGGGTCATTCTCACGATGACCGTCGTGATCCTTGGTTACGATCAACTGCTGTTTCGTCCGCTCGTTGCCTGGGCCGACAAGTTCCGCATGGAGACAACCAGTTCCGGCGTGGCGCCCGAATCGTGGGTGCTCGGCCTGGTTCGACGCACGCATCTGATTCACCGCTTGCTGGTTCCGGCCGGCTGGGTCTTCGCCAGCGCCGCACGCATCCCGCTGCGGCTACCGTCGTTCGATCGTGCGAATTTGCGTGTGACGAAACGCCGGACGCCGTCGCGCTTCGGCGATATTGTCTGGAGCGTCGTAGTCATCGCGGTCACGCTTTACGTGGTCTGGCGCGTGGTCAGCTATGTGCGCACCGGCGTGGATCTTCATGAGGTCGGCCATGTGCTCGTGCTTGGCCTGATCACCTTGCTGCGCGTGGCGATCCTGATCGCGATCTCGTCGCTGATCTGGGTCCCGCTTGGCGTGATGATCGGATTGCGGCCCGCACTCGCTGAGAAAGTGCAGCCGCTTGCACAGTTCCTCGCGGCCTTTCCGGCGAACCTTTTGTTTCCCATCTTCGTGATCGTGATTGTCCGCTTTCATCTGAACCCGGATATCTGGTTGTCGCCGCTTATCGTGCTCGGCACGCAGTGGTACATCCTGTTCAACGTGATTGCGGGCGCCACGGCTTACCCGAATGATTACCGCGAGGTTGCCGCCAACTTCCGGATTCGCGGCTGGCAGTGGTGGCGCCAGGCCATGCTGCCGGGCATCTTCCCCTATTACGTCACGGGCGCGATCACCGCGTCGGGCGGGGCGTGGAACGCCAGTATTGTCGCCGAGTTCGTGCAGTGGGGCGACACCAAGGTCGCCGCGCACGGCTTGGGCGCATACATCGCGCAGACCACGGCTGCGGGCGACTATCCGAAGATCATCCTGGGTATCGCCGTCATGTCGTTGTTCGTCACGCTTTTCAACCGCCTGCTCTGGCGCCCCATGTTCACCTTTGCCGAAGCTAGGCTTCGAGTCGATTAAGGATTCCTCTCCATGCCAAATTCAGACTTCAACGTGGCGTCGCCCGCGACGCCGGCGAGCCCCACGCCCCGGGTTACTCAAGAGATCCTGAACGTCAAGGATGTGTCCCGGGGCTTCAAGAAAAGCCAGGGCGATTTGCTCGTACTCGACGACGTCAACCTCTCCTTGCGCGAGGGCGAGATTGTCGGGTTGCTCGGACGTTCCGGCTCGGGCAAGTCGACGCTGCTGCGGATCATTGCGGGTTTGATCGAGCCGACCACCGGCGACGTCACCTATAAAGGCAAGCCGCTCGAAGGCCCCGCCGATGGCGTTGCGATGGTGTTCCAGACCTTCGCGCTGTCCCCCTGGCTGACCGTGCTTCAGAACGTGGAAGCGGGCCTGGAGGCGCAAGGCGTGGGCGCAGCACCTCGACGTGCACGGGCGCTCGCAGCAATCGATTTGATCGGGCTGGACGGTTTTGAGAATGCGTATCCGCGAGAGCTGTCGGGCGGGATGCGCCAGCGTGTGGGTTTCGCACGCGCGTTGGTCGTGGACCCGACGTTGCTGCTGATGGACGAGCCGTTCTCCGCGCTCGACGTGCTGACGGCCGAGAACTTGCGTACCGATCTGCTTGACCTTTGGACGCAGGGCAAGATGCCGATCAAGTCGGTGCTGATCGTGACGCACAACATTGAAGAAGCGGTGTTCATGTGCGACCGGATCATGGTGTTGTCGTCGAATCCGGGACGGGTGATTGCGGAGATCCAGGTGCCGTTCAAGCATCCGCGCAATCGTCTGGATCCGGTGTTCAGATCCCTCGTCGATGAAATCTACGCCAAGATGACCGCGCGGCAGTCCGGTGAAGCGACGAGGCAGACGCTCGAGTTTGGTAGCCGGTTACCGCATGTGTCGACTAACTTGCTGGCGGGCCTGATTGAGACGCTCGCGGTGGCGCCCTACAACGGCCGGGCGGATATGCCGGTGATCGCGCGGTCGCTTCATCTGGAGGTGGACGACTTGTTTCCGATCGCGGAAATGTTGCAGCACCTGGGTTTCGCCGAACTGCGTGAAGGGGATATTTACCTGACGCCGTCGGCGCATGTGTTTGCGGATCTTGGCACGCATGAACGCAAGATGATGTTTGCCGAGCATCTGTTGAAACACGTGCCGTTGGCCGCGCGCATCAAGAAGGTGTTGAACGAGCGTCCAGGGCATCGGGCTCCGCGTGTTCGCTTCGAACAGGAACTGGAGGATTTTCTGACCGATGGCGCGGCCGAGGACACGCTTGATTCAGTGATCAACTGGGGGCGATATGGGGAGGTGTTTTCGTACAACGACCAGACTGAGTTGTTTAGTCTGGAAGATGTGGAATCGTGAAAAGATGCTGGCGCAGGTGGACGGGGTTTAGGTGGGGTTGGTGGGTTCTGGCGTTAGCGGTCTGATTCAATGCCGGGTTGCTGCTTCTTAGGTCTTCGCGCGTTTAGTGTTAGATGATTTCTTTATCACTATTAGCCACTGCGCGTGGCGGCGCGTCATTTCTTGGTCCTTAGCGACAAAGAAACGAAGCAAAGAAAACGCTTTCACCGCTCTACCCTAAGTGTCCACAGCGTGCAGTTTTTATTCATGGGTACCCCAAAAGCACGGTGCTCGCCAGAGCCACCGATGTTTGAACCCCTCCTTCTCGCGAATCCTGACATTAACACGCTTCGCCCCGTACGCTCTCGGGCTAGCACCCGTGCCAAGGAAACCCGCACGGCCTCACGCGTATTTGCCGCAGTGGTACTTCGCGAGTTAGCTATCAGTTTGCAATGTTATTTGCCGGGTTATGGGTTATGCCTTATGCATTCTGCAGATCCATTTCTGGGTGGTTTAAAAAATGGTTCGACATGCGTACAAATTCGGTGAAAGGTTTTCCGCGGATAGCGCGGGGCGTTCCTTGGGCAGGTTCAGTCGCTAGTGCTAGCCCGAGAGCGTACGGGGCGAAGCGTTTTACTGTCAGGATTCGCGAGAAGGAGGGTTTCACACATCGGTGGCTCTGGCGAGCACCGTGCTTTTGGGGCACCTATGAAATGGAACTGCACGCTGTGGACACTTAGGGTAGAGCGGTGAAAGCGTTTTCTTTGCTTCGTTTCTTTGTCGCTTTGGACTAAGAAATGACGCGCCGCCACGCGCAGTGGCTAATAGTGATAAAGAAATCAGCTAACACTAAACGCGCGAAGACCTAAAAAGCAGCAACCCGGCAGTGAACCAGACCGCTAATCCTGGACCCGACCAACCCGCCCCCCCCCCGCGACCATCACCTCCGCCCCATATCTTCAAAGAACCGAATGGCCCGTGCATCGTCGGTATGAGCCGTATTGATCCGCACCCACGGTGAAACCTCCCCATTAGGCCGATAGTAGCTCCCAGGCGCGAGCGTGATACCAAATTTCAGCGCCCGCTCGACCAGCACCATCGAGTCCTCCACACCAGGCACACGCGTCCAGATAAAATTACCGCCACTAGGTTCATCAAAGACTTCCCATCCATTCTCCTCAAGACGCTGAACCGCTGTCGACAGCGTGTCGTGAATGCGGCGCCGTAAACGCTCAAGATACTTGCGGTACGTACCGCGCTCAAGCAACGCCGCCACCACGCACTCACTAAAGCGCGAACCGCCCAGGCTAGTGAGCACCTTCACATCGACCAGATCCTTGATCAAATCGCGCTTGGCCGCCAGATACCCAATCCGCAACGACGACGACAATGTCTTCGATAACCCACCCACGTAAATCACATGATCAAGCTGATCGAGCGACGCAAGCCGCTGCGTCGGCGTCGCCTGGAAGTCTGCATAGATGTCGTCCTCCACGATCATGAAGTCATGCTGCTGCGCAAGTTGCAGCAACTTGAACGCAACCTGCGGCGCAACATTCGTCGCGGTCGGATTGTGAAACACGGTGTTGATAAAGAACAGTTTCGGCTTGATGGTCTTGAGCAAATGCTCCGCAACCGCCACATCCGGCCCGCTCGCGAGGCGCGGAACACCAACAATCCTGACACCCTGCAGCTTGAGCAAACCGAACAGGTTGTAGTAGCCGGGGTCTTCCACGAACACGGTATCGCCCGGCTTCAGCATGAACCGGACAACCAGATCGAGCGCCTGACTCGCACCGCTCGTGGCAATGATGTTCGAGATATCCGCCTCAATGCCGACCACCTTAAGCCGCATCTGGATCTGGTGCCTCAGGCTCGCGTCGCCATGCGGCATGGCGTAATCGATCACGCAGCTCGGGTCCGTCCGCATGACCTGGCGCACGGTCTGGGCAATCCCCTCGATGTCTCGCCACGCTTCGGGCACAAAGCCGCTGCTCAGCTTCAATGACTCGCCGGGATAGTTGAACTGCTGCAGGATCTGATGCGATTCTTCCTCGGCAAGACGAGGATCAGAACCGCCCGCCGCGTTGCCTTCGCCCCCCATGTGGTTCGCGACGTAGAAGCCCGAACCATGCTTCGGCACGATAAAACCCAGCGACGAAAGCCGGTCATACGCTTCGATCACCGGAAAGCGGCTGATCTGCTGAGTAGCCGCCAGCGCCCGGATGGACGGCAGTTTCACACCGGCCAGAAGCTGGCGCGAGCGGATCAGACCCGAAATACCGGTCACGAGCTGATCGGTCATAGGGACGCCACTGCGCGGGTCGATGACAAGGTCCATTACGTGATCGCTTGAAGTGTGCAGGGAAAATCACTGAACAGTGCGGCACAACTGTTCGCGACTGTACATTCCTAAGATTGAAGTTTAAATAAATAATGCAGTCAAGAGGCCGTCTCTCTGTGAGCGGCCGTGATGGGAGAGGGACATGCGTGAAATCCGGACCTTGGAGCAGGAACCCCATGATGCGCCAGCCTGCTGGCTCATCGATCGGCCTCACACCCTGACGGTTTGCAGGGGTACGGTGTGGCTGACCATTGAAGGCGAATCCGAAGATTGGTGGCTGCGGGAAGGCGAAACGCTTGAACTCGCGCCGCGTTCGAAGGTCTGGATCAGCACGTCTGAACCAAATAGCCGTTTCGTTTTGGCATCGGCACCGGTATTCTCGCCTACACGCAAATTCGCTTTCTACTGGCTGCTGATCCGTTTCGGCCAGCGCAGGACGCGGGCAATGTAAGCGGGGCGAGGCCGTCTTCGGCTCGCTTATCCAACCTTAGCCAACCGACAACGCCTTTAATTAAAGAACTTCGATGAACGACCGACATTCCTTCTCAGCAAATTCCGGCACACCGGACACGTTCAGCATCGCCTGTCCGACGGTCCTGCCGCTCTCTTCAATTCTTCCCGAAGAGCCTCTGCTGATGATGGGCGCCGGCCCCGTACCGATTCCCGACGCCGTGGCCAAAGCCAACGGTGTCGTGATCAACCATCTTGGTTCGACCATGGCGGCGGTCATCAGCCAGGTCAAGACGATGGCCCGGTATGTATTCCAGACCGAATCGAAATGGGTAATGGGCGTAGCGGGACCGGGCTCGGCTGCCATGGAAATGGCGATCACGAACCTCGCGTGGAAAGGCTCGCGCGTGCTGTGCATCTGCAACGGCTTTTTCAGCGAGCGCATGGCGGAGATGGCAAGGCGAACCGGCGCGGAAGTGGAGACGCTGAACATAGTCGACGGCACAGCGGCGGACACGCAACAAGTGGCGGACGCTATCGACCGGTTTCGTCCGGAGATCGTGACGATCGTGCATGGCGAGACATCGAATACCGTCTGGAACCGCAGTCTCGAATCAATCTCCGCGGTCGCTCGCGCCGCCGGCGCGCTGGTGATCGTCGATGCGGTCTGTACGCTGAGCACCATGCCGCTGCCGATGGACGCATGGGGTATCGACGCCGTGATTACCGGTGGCCAGAAAGGGCTGTCATCGATTCCCGGCGTCTCGTTGCTCGCGTTCTCCGAAGCGGCGTGGCAACGCATCATGTCGCGTCCCGTGCCGCCAACGCACTGGTGCCTCGATGCGGCGCTTGCCACGAACTTCTGGCATAACGCGTCCTACCATTACACCGCGCCGGTGTCGGGCGTGCTCGCGCTTCACGAAGCCCTGCGGCTCGTGTGCGCGGAAACGCTCGAGCGCCGGTTCGCGCGTCACCAGCGCTGTTCGAACGCGTTGCAGGCGGGCATCGAGGCGTTGTCGTTGAAGCTCTATGTGCCTAAGCCGAGCCGGCTGAATTCGGTTGTGGGCATTGCGTTGCCGCAGGGCATCAGCGGGTCGGACGTGTGCGCTCATATCTCGCGGCATCATCACGTAGAGATTGCAGGCTCGTTCGGCGCACCGATCGTACGGATCGGCCAGATGGGCGAGCAATGCCGCGAGCATCATCTCTTCAGGACCATCCACGCGCTTGGCCGGACCATGATCGACCTCGGCGTGCCGGTGGATCTTCCCTCAGGCGTGGCGGCGCTGGAGCGGTCGTTATCGGCGGCTTGATTGCGTGGGCACGCAGGCTCTGACGGTCAACCTGCCAGTGCTCTCGAACGTCGGCGGCTCAGCCACTGAACCGTCAGCAGCCCTACCACCATCACTGTCAGCGAGAGCATCGTGGTCATCGTGCCGAGCGCATAGATCACGGGCGTGGTGACCGAAGTCGTGAGCCCCTGCAGTTCCAGCGGAAGCGTGTTCTGGTCGCCGATCGCCTGTGACGTGCGCGCGATCTCGTCCCACGACAGCGTGAAGCCGAACATCCCGACGCCAATCACCGATGGCCCGATGATCGGCAACACCACATGGCGAAAGCTCTGCCAAGGCGACGCGCCAAGATCGCGAGCCGCTTCTTCATACGCCGGGTTAAAGCGGTTGAAGACAGCAAACATCACGAGTAGTCCGAAGGGTAGCGTCCAGGTCAGATGCGCGCCGAGCGCCGAGGTATAGAGGCCCATCGACGTGGTGTAGTTGTCGACGAACGATTGATAACCCCACGCGCCGGCAAGATACTTCACGCCGTTATCGAGCAGCCGGAATGTCAGCCCGATTCCCAGCGACACAATAATCGACGGCATGATCAGGCTCGCGACGGACACATAGAACACGGCTGTGTCGCCGCGAAAGCGCTTGCGAAACGCGAGGCCAGCCGCGACCGAGAACAGCACCGTCAACACCGTGACGACTGCGGCAAGACGCACCGAGCGGCCGAACGCCGCCCAGATATCTATGTCACCCACGCCTTGGCGCAACACGGCGAACCAGTGTAACGAAACACCGCGCATGGGAAACGTGAGACCGCCTTCCGGTCCCTGAAACGACAAGATGAAGATGGTGATGACCGGTCCATACAGGAACAACACGAACAGCCCGAACACCAGTGCAAGCCAGTAGAAACTGGCGGGACGCCGCTCGCGGTGGTGCTTCAGACCTTGACGAATGGCTGCCATGTCAAAGCTCCTTGCGGATATCGACTACGCGCGTGAGCGCCCAGACAATAATCAGCACGACGGCCAGCAGGATGATCGCGTTGGCAGCAGCGGCAGGAAACTGGAGGTAGCCGGTCTGCACCTGAATAATCTTTCCGACCGATGCAATCTGCTGTCCGCCCATCACGCCGACCGTCAGGAAGTCGCCCATGACGATGGTGATGACGAAGATCGAGCCGATCACAATGCCCGTCTTCGACAATGGCAACACGACTTCACGGATCACCTGCCAGCCGCTCGCGCCGGCGTCGCGCGCGGCTTCGAGCAACGACCGGTCGATGCGCATCATGGCGTTGAATATCGGCACGATCATGAAGAACGTATAGAGATGCACGAACGCGAGCACCACCGAGAAATTGGAATACAGCAGCCACTCAAGCGGCTTGTCGATCATGTGCGATGAAAGCAGCGCCTGGTTCACGAGCCCGTTGCGGCCGAGCAGCGGTATCCACGAGATCATCCGGATCACGTTCGACGTCCAGAACGGAATGGTGCAGACGAGGAACAAGACCGTCTGCATACCCGATGAACGAATGTGAAACGACAGGAAATATGCGATCGTAAAACCGAGCACCAGCGTCACCGCCCAGACGATCGCGCAGAATTTGATCGTCGACCAATAGGTCTTGAAGGTCACGCACACATCGGTTATCGATGAACAACCGTCGAAGATCGCCGCGTAGTTCTTGAACGTAAACGCGGGGATGATCTGGTATTCGTTGAAGTCCCAGAAACTCACGATCAGCGTGATGACCAGCGGCACGAGAAAGAACAGGATGAAGGTCAACGCAAGCGGCGTCGCCTGCAGCCAGGCAGCGGCGCGCCGGTGCTTGACGGTCGCTTCCAGCGGTTGGATGGGTAGCTCGATCGATGCCATCGCGAATTGCCTATTGGATAAACGGAAATCGACCGGCGTGCATCAAGTTCAGCAATCCGGTCATGCGCGCTAAGCTGCGATGAACTCGTTCCACTTCTGGACCATATAGATGTTCTCGTCCATCACCGCGTTCCAGCACGCGATCGCCCCCATGCGCTGGTTGTACGAACCGCCGTCACGCACCGTGCCGACCTTTTCGAGCAATTGACCGTCGGGCGCCTTGATGTCCTGCGCGGCCGGTTTGCCTTCGATCCAGTAGTCCCATTCATAAGGCTGCATGTGGGTCTTGGCGGTATCAAGCACACCCGCGTAATATCCCTGGCGCATCAGGTAAGCGCCTGCCCAGCCGTCCTGGAACCAGTTGATGAACTCATAAGCGGCGTCAAGCTTGCGGCCTTGCAACGAACGCGGCAGGCCGAAGCCCGACGCCCATGACCGATACCCCTCCTTCAGCGGTTGAAATTTGCATGCAACGCCCATCGTGCGGACCTTCGTGACGGCAGGTGACCACATCGACTGGATCACGACCTCGCCGGACGCCATCAGGTTAACGCTCTCGTTGAAGTCCTTCCAGAACGCACGGAACTGACCCGCACGCTTTGCCTCGATCAGGATCTTGATGGTCTGGTCGATCTCGGCCTTGGTCATGTTGCCCTTGTCGCCGTATTTCACATGACCCATCGCCTCGATCGCCATGGCTGAGTCCATGATGCCGATAGCGGGAATGTTCAGGAGTGCGGCACGTCCCTTGAATTCAGGGTTGAGCAACTCGGCCCAGCTGGTGACCGGGCGCTTGATCAGGTCAGGACGGATGCCCAGCGTATCGGCGTTATACGTGGTCGGGATCAGCGTCATCCATTCGGTGGGCGTCGCCGAGAACTCGGTCGAGCGGGCACCCGTCAGGAACATCACTTTCTTCGGGGCCGTGCCCTGGTCACCAATCTTCTTGCCGTCGACTTCACCGCGGGTGAGCACCGGCGTGATCTTGTCGGCGAGCTTGATCTTTCTGGCGTCCATGCCGGCCAGCGTGCCGGCGGGAATCAGCTTCTTCAGCGAGAAATACTCGGTGTCGACAATATCGAATGAATTCGGCTGCGTGATGATGCGCTTGGCGACATCGTCAGTCGTCACCGGGATGTACTGGATCTGGATGCCGGTATCTTCCTGGAATTTCTTCGCGATGTCTGAACTCTGGTTCACCGCCGTGCCCAGGTAACGAAGCGTGATCTTTTCCTGCGCATGCACGTACGGAAACCCAGCAATGCCAGCCGCGGCGACCGCGCCCTTGAGCAGGGTGCGGCGTGACATGCCCTTCGGTTCGGTCGTCGCGGCGCTTGAGGACGAGTCACTCGTGCTGAGTTCGGACAGTTCTTTGTTACGCTCGGTCATGGCCATCTCCCTTGGTTGAAATTGTCGTTCGCTGCAACGTGCGGCGCAGAGCGCTCGCTTGGCGCCCTCTCATGCCGCCAATGCATGGGCGTCCTGTTCGTTCCACCAGACCACGACACGCGCATCGGGGCCCAGCCGCTGTGGGTCGTATTCGTTATCGGGAAGTAGTGAAACCAGGTCGGGTGAACCGTCGAGCGGTGCGAGCGTCATGCGCAAATGGGTCCCCTGGTATTCGGTTTCACGGACCGTGCACGGGATGCCGCCGATCCGGCTGAAGCCGCTTTCGTTCGTGGGTGACTGCACTGGTGTAAAGCCGTGCGGCGCAATCCGCAGATGATCGGCGCGCACCGTAAATGCGCGGCCGTTGGCGCCAAGCACGTTATGTCCGCCGAGGAACCGCGCGACGAATTCCGTGCGCGGCCGGTTGAATACTTCGTAGGGCGAACCACTTTGTTCAATGCGTCCGTGACTCATGACAACGACCATATCCGCGAGCGCGAGCGCCTCTTCTTGCGAGTGCGTCACGTGCACAAATGTGATGCCCAGCTCCTTCTGCCAGCGCTTCAGTTCCGAGCGCATCTGTACGCGCAGGAACGGGTCGAGTGCGGACAAGGGTTCGTCAAGCAGCAGGCAGCGCGGCTCGTTCAACAGCGCGCGGGCGAGTGCGACACGTTGCTGCTGACCACCCGATAGCTGCGACGGCTTGCGTTGCGCATAGGCGCTCATCGCGACAAGTTCCAGCAGCTCGCCCGCCCGCTTCCGGCGTGCATCCTTGGCTACGCCGCGCATCTTCAGGCTGAACGCGACGTTATCGAGCGCGGACAAATGCGGGAATAACGCATAACTCTGGAAGACCATCGCAGTGCCGCGCTCGGCGGGTTGCGCGCGCGTGATATTACGCTGACCGATGAGGATGTCGCCGTCGCTGATGGATTCATGGCCGGCGATCATTCGCAATGTCGATGTCTTGCCGCAGCCCGACGGCCCGAGCAGGCAGCAGTACTGGCCGCCGGGAATCCGGAGGTCGATCGAATCGACGGCGAGCGAGTCGCCGTATTGCTTCGATACATGCACGAGTTCGATATCGGCGGGCTCGGTCTTGAACACGGCGGCAGGCACGGCAGAAGTGGACGGACTCATGGGTACGAACGCATGCAGGGCGTTTCCTCGATAAACCAAAGACGGGGCTAAGGACTCTCCAAGGCCCTGAATGCAAGACCTATGCCACTTTGTCCGCATATCGATTATTTGATCGCAAACCATCACGGCTGTTGAACGTAGACGATATGGCGTGTAAATTGCACACAATCCGAAATCAACCTGTCAGCGATCAAACCCGTTATTCCGCACAACCGCGGTGCGCCACGGGTCCGTCGCGGGGCGCGATCCCCCAAAAAGGTTCACGCGCGGCACGCTTGTCACTCAAGGCTTTTGCACATGGACACCATCCGCCACGCTCACGCGTCGCACGATCCTGCGTCTGGTCCTGCGTTCGGTCCGCTCGCCACGCACGACCGCTTTCCGTACCGGCCAATCACCGATACCGACGCGTTTCGGTGGCCGGGCGACACCGGCCTCGCTGTCTATCTCGGCTTCAACATCGAGCACTTTGCGTTCGGTGAGGGATTGGGTGCGGCCCTCGGCCCGGTCTCGCCACAGCCCGACGTGCTCAATTACAGCTGGCGCGAATACGGCAACCGCGTGGGCGTATGGCGCTGCATCGAACTCTTCGATCAGCTCGACCTGCCGTCGGGCACGCTGATCAATACATCGCTTTATGACCACTGTCCGGAGGTCATCGAAGCCTGTCTCGCGCGCGGCGACGAACTGATCGCGCACGGTCATACGAATGCGCATCGCCAGAGCGACCTGGACGAAGCCGGCGAGCGCGCGTTGTTGCTGCATTGCCGGGAACGTATCAGCGCCCATGCCGGCACGCCGCCCTCGGGCTGGCTCTCGCCATGGATCTCCGAATCGCGCGTCACGCCCGACCTGCTCGCGGAAACCGGCTACCGCTACACGCTCAACTGGTGCCACGACGACCGCCCGGTGCGCATGGCGACTCGCTCAGGTTCGTTGTGGTCCATCCCCTACCCGCAGGAACTCAACGACTTGCCGATGATGGTCGGCCGTCATCTCGACGCACGCGATTTCGCCGACATGATCATCGACCAGTTTGATGAAATGCTCGAACAGGCAAACCGCAGCCGCCATCCGCAGGCGCTCGTGATGGGCATTGCGCTGCATCCCTATCTCGTCGGACAGCCCTACAGGCTGCGTCATTTGCGTCGCGCACTGAAGCACATCGCCGACGCTCGCGCGAATGGCGACGTTTGGATGACAACGCCCGGAGCAATCGCGCGCCACATGGACGAGATGGAACGCGAGGGTCTCGTCGGCACGTCGCAACTGGCTCTCCTTCCCGTAGAAAAATGACGCCGAAACCCGCATTGAAAGTGGCTGCAAGGCCCCGAAAGAAGCCCGTCCGCGAGTCAGACGCAGACACACCAGCAGCGCTGGACGCTGATGCACGCCTCTATCAGGCGATCTTCGATGGTGTGCTCAACCATCGGCTGACGCCCGGCACCAAACTTCCAGAGCCAGAGTTGTGCCAGTTGTTCGGCGTCGGCCGCGCGGTCGTGCGGCGCGTGCTGGAGAAGCTCGCCTACGACGGCATCGTCGCGCTGCGGCCGAACAAGGGCGCGGTCATCGCCGAGCCGTCGGCCGAGGAGACACGCGAGATTTTCGAAGCACGCCGTTCGATGGAGCGCGTGCTGGTCGAGCTCGCGGTGCTGCGCGCGAGTGCTCAAGACATCAAGACGCTTCGCCGTCAGCTAGCCGATGAACACGAAGCCATGCATCGCTTCGACCAGCCCTCGTGGGCGCGCCTTGCAAGTGACTTTCATCTGCGCATCGCGGCGCTTGGCGGCAACTCGATCCTGCAACGCTACCTGACCGAACTGGTGTCGCGATGCTCGTTGATCGTGGGCGTCTACGAGCCGCCAGGCCACGCGCCCTGCGAGCATGAGGAACATGCGGCGATTGTCGATTGCATCGAGGCGCGCGATGCAGCCGGCGCAGTGACACGCATGGAAGCGCATCTGCGCGAACTGGAAGAACGCATCGAGACGTCACGCATGCTGGGCGAAAAGAGCCTTGGGCAACTGCTCGGCATGCGCTGACTCCGAACGTCAACCCTTGGTCCACTGATCTACGCCATCATGGAAATAGACTTCGAAGCCATCACCGAATATCAGCGATACAAGCTCATGGCGAGCCTGATCGTGCCGCGCCCGATCGCGCTGGTGACGACCGTGAGTGCGAGCGGCACGATCAACGCGGCCCCCTTCTCGATGTTCAACATGCTGGGCGAAGAGCCGCCCATCGTGATGATCAGCATCAACCGTCTCGACGATGGCTCGCTCAAGGACACGGCCGTGAATATCGTGCGCAGCCTTGAGTTCGTCGTGCATCTTTGCGACGAAGCGATGGCCGAAAAAATGCATCGGTGCGGGGAGCGTCTGCCGCCCGATGTCAGCGAACTCGAGAAGGTCGGCCTGACACCCGTGGCAAGCTCGCGAGTCGCGCCGCCACGAATCGCGGAGGCGCCGGTGGCATTCGAATGCACGTTGTGGGAAACGCTGGAAACCACGAGCCGTCAGATTTTCATCGGATGCGTTCACAGGCTGCATGCGCGCGATGAATTGATCGATACCGAAACGTGGCGCGTGCGGCTTCAGCACTACTTCCCCGTTGGCCGGTTCGGCGCGAGTGATTATGTGACCACCCGCGAGCGCTTCACGCTCGGCTGAACATCCCTCCCGGAGCACCCCATCCATGCACAACGCTACCCTTGCCACGTCCACTGAAGGCATGGTCACCAGCCCCCATGCACTTGCGAGCGAAGCGGGCCTCGAGGTACTGCGCGCGGGCGGCAACGCCATTGAAGCGGCCATTGCGATTGGCGCGGCCCTGAGCGTGACTTATCCGCATTTCACCGGTCTTGGCGGCGATGCGTTCTGGGTCATCGGCGACCAGGCGGGCATGCTGCGGACGTTATCGGGTATCGGGCACGCGGCGCAGACATTGCCCGCGTTCTCCGCCGCGATCCCGTTGCGTGGGGGCGGTTCCACATTGACCACCGCTGCAGCCGTCGATACCTGGCATCAGGCCTATGCAATCAGCCAGGCAGCATGGGGCGGCCAACGCACGTGGTCGTCGCTGTTCGATCGCGCTATCGAGCATGCATCGGAGGGATTTCCGGTCACGCCATCGCAGAACTTCTGGCAGCAGTTCCGCGCGGGTGAATTGAGCGCAATGCCGGGCTTTTCAGCGATATTCGCGCCTGACGGTCATGCGCCTGCGATCGGCGAACGCTTTGTTCAACCGGCGCTTGCACGCAGTCTTGAACGCATCGCGACCTATGGCGCACGCGAAATCTATGAGGGCGAACTCGCCGAGCGTATTGCACGCGGCTTGCAGCAAGCCGGTTCACCGCTGACACACGGCGACCTCATCAAGACGCGCGCACGCGACGAAGCACCGCTGCGCGTGGCGTATCGCGGTGGAGAACTCGTGAGCCTGCAACCACCTACGCAAGGCGTCACCACGCTGCAGATCATGGGTATGCTGGCCCGCTTCGATCTGTCGTCCATCGCCGAAGGTAGCGCCGACTACTATCATTTGCTGGTGGAGGCAGTGAAGTGCGCGTTCGTCGATCGGGACCGATGGGTCTCCGACCCGGAGTTCAACCGCGTTCCCGTCAGCGACATGCTCTCGACCAGCACGCTCGACGCTCACGCGCGCTCGATCAATCTTCAGCAAGCGCGTGCGTGGCCACATATATTCCGTCCCGGCGATACGGTGTTCATCGGTGCATCGGACGCACAGGGCCGCAGCGTCAGTCTGCTGCAGACGGTCTACTTCGATTGGGGCAGCGGCGTGGTCGCTGGCGACACCGGCATTCTCTGGCACAACCGCGGCGCGTCGTTCAGCGTTGACCCTTCGCATCACAATGCCGTAAAGCCCGGCAAGCGGCCGTTCCATACGCTCAACCCGGGCATGTATCTGAAGGATGGACGGCCGCATCTGGTGTTCGGCACGCAGGGCGCGGACGGTCAGCCCCAAACACTGGCAGCGGTGTTGACGCGGCTGATTGACTACGGGATGGACCCGTTGAGCGCGCTGGGCCGCCCGCGTTTCCTGCTCGGCAAGACCTTCTCGGACACCCGCGATGCGCTGAAGCTGGAGGAAAACGCCGGTGCCGACGTGTTCGCCGCTTTAGCGGCGCGCGGGCATGAGGTGAGCGCGATTGCAGCGCAGAGTCCGCTTGCGGGTCATCCGGGCGTGATTCGGATTGAATCGGATGGTGCAATGTCCGGCGCGCATGATCCGCGTAGCGACGGCCAGGCCATAGGACTTTAAACACTCGACACGCACCGCATGCCATTCATGGTCGAGCCGGCATGATGCTCGGCAACGATCGTGCGATCAAGGTGACCCACGTGGCCGGCGAGCAAGTGTATGAGCGCACGACCTCGGGCGATGACTTCCGCTATCCCGCGGCTGCGTAGCTGCATGTAGCATGGGGGCGATTGGCTAATTCAGGCCGCTCGCCCCCGTCTTCCCTCCTGATCGCACGCCGCTGTCCACGCGCACCCCTGCCGCACGCATTGGGTCTGAAACAACAGCGCTCTCCTTGGGCAGCGCCCATTCCAGCCAGCGGGTGCGCTGCAGGACCACCAGCGCGAACGCGATAGCCGACAGCCCGCCGAAGGTGGCGAACCCCATCTGATAGCTGCCGGTGCTTTCCTTGGCCATCCCCATGATCACCGGCAGATAGAACCCACCAATCCCGCCCGCCGCGCCGATAATGCCGGACATCAGCCCGGTCTTGCCCTTCCAGCGTTGCGGCACCAGTTGAAACGTCGCACCATTGCCGAGACCGAAGCACAAGTAGGTCACGACCAGCAGCGCGATCCCGGCGGGCAACGGCGGCATCCACGCCGCGAACATGAAGTCGCACACCGAGATAGCGGCGAGCAGCAGGACAAGCGCACGCACGCCGGAAATCCGGTCCGCGATCAGGCCACCGATCGGACGCACCAGCGCACCCGTGAAAGCGAGCAACGACATGAAGAGACCCGCCTCAAGTTTCGGCAACTGATACAGCGAAATCAGCAGCGTGGTTACGTAGGATGACATACCAACGAAGCCACCGAACGTGATGCTATAGACCAGCATCACGATCCACGTATCCCCTTCCACCAGCACGCTGCGGTAGTGTTTTGGCAATACTGCAATAGCCAGTAGCGCGCCCAGCACCGGAAGCAGCAGCACACCCGTTTTGCCCGCACCGAAAACACCCCAATGCACAGCAAGCACGAGCGCAACGAGTCCGCCCAGCGTCACGCAGAAGCTAAGGAACGCTTGCGGTGCGCTGCCTGACTTGGGCCCCAGATCCTTCGCCCAAAAAAAGATTGCTGTGGCCGCCAACGCCAGCAAAGGCAACGCAGCGCCCGTCGCTTTCGCCCAGCCGAAATGGTCGGCCAGGCCGGGGAACATGAAGCCGTCGAGCACCGCGCCGATGTTGCCTGCGGCGGCGAGCCCGAGCACGAGACCTTGCACCTTGGGCGGATAGTTGCTTCCGGCCATCGGTAGCGCAACGGCGAAGCTTGCACCACCCACGCCAAGAAACACGCCGAGCACAAGCAGCAACGTATAGGACGGCGCGGACGGCAGTAACAGCAGGACGACCGACGGCAAAGCCGACAGCGCGATGCCCATCAACGCGATCCGCCGGCCATCGTGGGCCTGATAAAGATTGCCGAGCGTCACTCGCAGGATGGCCGCGCCCAGCACCGGAACCGCGACCAGGAAGCCGAGTTCGGCCGGCGACATCGCAATGTCTTTGTGGATGAACGGCGCGAGCGGGCCGAACATCACCCACACGGTGAAACCGGTATCGAAGTAGAGGAAGCACGCAAGCAACGCGCGCCAGTTACCGCTCGATAGCGAATTCAGCAGGTTTTTCATGGGTCTCTCTCACGGGGCGAAGGCTATTGAAAAGCGCGATCAGCACTGACGTGCGGACCTTGTGGATGAACGCTGCGTTGAGGCGACGCCTCGCTGGCGCTACGCGTGTTGACGACGCTGTGAATCAGTTGGTCCATCTCCTTGATGATGTCGGCGAGGACCGTCGTGATCACCGCGAATTCACGGCCGAATTGCCCCGCACGCGCGGCTGCAATGCGCGCATTGAGGGCCACGATATTGGCCTGCATGGAGATGCTTCCAAGTTGCTCGGCAATGTCACGCTCACGCTTGAGCGACGCCGTCTCGATGCTGCGCATCTCGTATTGATACGCGAGCGTTATGTCCTGCAGGAGCCCGAGCAGCGGCGTGGCCTGAGCAACGAGTGCATCAGTCTTCTCGCGGCCGTCCGCCAGGCCCGACTCGAGACAGGACACCGCCTGATTCGCTTGCTCGATAAAGCACTGGATCCTCTCGTGTGCGTTGCGCGCGCCGAAATAAAGCTGATGCAGGGCTTCCGAAAAAACGCCTGTCAACGGACCATCGCCGCTCACCAGGCCGGTGTGCGTCTGCGCAAACGTGCCCAGGCAGTCCTTCACCACCATCAGCGCGGAGGTGTCCCCGTGTGATGCGAGCAGCACATGCAAAACGATGCGTTGCGAGAGCATCCGTTGCCTGCCGGACAGATTGATAAGCTCTCCGATCGTCTGCGCTGAGACTTCTTGCCGGTTGGCATGGGTCCACTGTTTCATGATTAAGGCCAATGTCCTGAGACCGTTTGCTTGCTCATCCGATCACAAGACGTGAACCAGGATGAGACTCGCGATGGTTGATCGAACGCGCAAAAAAAAGCGCCCCGAGCAGCAACCGCACCCCGATTGCTCGGTCGCACAGTTGACGCTCGGGACGCCGTTGTCCCTGCCGGCCGCTACACGCGAGCGGCCGAAAAATGGTTGATACGCTGAGGCCGCCATTGGCCCCCGGTCCGTACTAATGCAATAGCCGTGCCAAAATCCGCGTGGCGCGGGTCAGCAGGGTTCTCGTCTGGCGGGTTCCAGCATTGCGCAAAGCCGCCATTGATACGCCCAGCAGGGCTCAGACAACCAACGACGTGTTACCCGGCCGCAACATTCAATGAAAGTCCAAAGGGTCGTCGCCCCGCGCTTGATAGTGTGTCGCGCGCTGCGAAATGCGGATTTGCGATCAGAGTTGGTGCGACGCGATGGTGCACTGCACTGTGCCTGTGCGCCATGCCGAGCCACAGTGAGGGGTCGTACGCTACTGGCGCGATGCGCATCGGCTGAGGGCGGTCATCCGGACCGACGACGTCCGGCCTTCTCCACGGGAACAAAAAAAGGCACCCGAAGGTGCCTTAAAAGTGAATCAGGTTATTGTTTTTGCTCTCTCTCGCACCGGCCCCAAATGCCGACGGCGCCTCAATAAGCGAATTGAAGCCATACAGTGGTGACTTGGAGATGCTCCGATACGTGAGGGTACTAACGGCACGAATTAGTCAAACTTGAGGGGACTAGGGAATCTACTAGCTGCAACGAACCAGACAAGCATCGGAATGAATGTTTCCGTTGCTTGAGAACTGCGAGAAGCATGAAAGGGTAGCCGTCAATGTGCCTGGACCAAGCACTCCATTGCCCGAAAGCAATCAACGGTCCTTTCAGGTTACCTAAAAGAGAATTCCCCGCGACATGCGGTCTACCACCACCACATGATTCGCCCGGTTCACGAACTATCCACCCCAGGCCTGCGCCTCAATAATATGTTGCACCGTGACATATATCGACCGCAAACCGCGCTGTAGCAGCGTGAATATATGTCATAATCACATACTTTTTGACAATGCGTTTGGCAGGAGACGCTGCCTGACGGTGAAGACGGCCAATGCACGGCCGCCCGCTCACACTATTTCAGGCTTATGCTCCGAACCGCTCTTGCACGCTGGCTTCTCAGCTTCTCTCCTTCACCCGTCGCACTTGGTTGGCCCGAACGATTCAGGTCGTGTCTCGGCGCCCTGCTCGGCATCTCCTTCACTGCGGGGGTGATGCATGTTTTCCTGGGCGACCACGCGTTTATCCCGCTGCTGGTCGCGCCGATGGGCGCCTCCGCGGTGCTGCTGTTCGCGGTGCCCGCGAGCCCTCTCGCACAGCCCTGGTCGATCATCGGCGGCAATCTGGTTTCCGCGATTGTCGGCGTGGCGTGTGCGACCTGGATCACGAATCCGATCGACGCCGCGCCCATCGCAGTGGCACTCTCGATTGGCGCAATGTTCGCGTTCAGGTGCGTGCATCCTCCCTCCGGCGCAGTCGCGCTCACTGCCGTGCTCGGTGGACCGGCAGTGCATGCCCTTGGATTCGGATTCGTCATTGCACCGATAGCGGCACAGTCATTCTCACTATTAGCGGTCGCGATCGCGTTCCACGCGGCGACGGGGCATCGTTATCCCCACGCGGCGCGCCCGCTCAAGGAATCAGGCGCCCGTGCACCAGCGGCCAGTCCGGGATTCACACGGGAAGACCTGAAGGAAGTGCTCGGCCGTCGCAACGAATTACTCGATATCGCCCCAGGCGATCTCGAGTCGCTGCTGCTGGAAATACAACTGCAATCGTACGTGCACGGCTTCAGCGGATTGAGCTGCGCGGAAATCATGTCGAACCCTGTCGTTACAGTCACATCCACAACAACGATTGCAACGGCCGCCTCCATGCTCCGGCGTCATGGCATCAAGGCGTTGCCTGTTATCGATGATCAGGCGTTCGTGATTGGCATCATCACGCCGGCCGATATAGCGAGAAATACGGCGGCCGGAAAACTTCGCGGGCTGGCGACGTTCATCGAACAATTGTCCGCTGCGCCCGGTTCAGCGCCAACGGTAGCGTCCATCATGACGACCGACGTGTCCACGGTCAGCGTCACCACGTCGATTGCGAAGCTCGTGCCCCTATTCGCCGCTTATGGCCATCACCATATTCCGGTGCTCGATCCTCAAGAGAAACTCGCCGGCATGATCACCCAGGCTGACTTGATACTCGGTCTTTATCGACAAACACACGCATAGCCGCAGCGAGAATCGCTTGAACGTTTGCCAGCAATCCTCGCAGTTCAGCGCCAACATATATATCATCATGTGATACATTGTTAGTTTAGATTCCTGACTGGACGCTCCCCAAATGAAAGAAACTTCTCGCGCACTCAGCAAAGAGAACTTTGAACAGCTGTCCGAATTTCGTTACCAGATGCGGCGGTTCGAGCGGTTCTCCGAGCAGGCCGCTCAGGACGAAGGCGTTACGCCGCTGCAGTATTTGCTGTTGTTGCATATCAAGGGTTATCCGGACCGGGACTGGGCAACTGTCGGCGAACTCGCGGAGCGACTTCAGGCGCAACACCACGGAGTTGTCGCGCTTGTGTCGCGGTGCGAAGCGCTGGGTCTGGTCAAGAGAAAGCCTAGCGAAATCGACCGTCGGCAAGTCGAGATTCATCTGCTGAAACCCGGAGAAAAGATTCTCTCGCGGCTAGCCGAATTGCATCGGGCAGAACTGAAGTCGCTCGCAGGGACCTTCCGCGTTCCGCAGATCGATCTTTAAGTTGGTGAATGCCAACGCAACCCAAACCAATCTGAGTTGATGAGGAGTCAAGGTGCACGAAAACGCTTCACGAGGTGATTTTGCGGCGAATGCCCATCTGTTGCGCATCACAGCCATTGCCGTAGTAATCGGCGCGTTGAGCACAGTCACGGCCTATGTGCTGCTCCACCTGATCAACCTTTTCACCAACCTTTTCTTCTTCCAGTCGATGTCGTTCGACAGCCGCTCGCCTGCGGGAAATACGCTCGGTCTCTGGGTAATCGCGATTCCCGTCATCGGCGGACTGGTGATTGGACTGATCGCGCGCTATGGCAGCGAGGCCATCCGCGGACACGGCATTCCGGAAGCGATCGAAGCCATCCTGTTTGGCAAGAGCAAGATGTCGCCGAAGGTCGCGGTGCTCAAGCCGCTTTCCTCGGCTATTGCAATTGGCAGCGGCGGCCCGTTCGGTGCAGAAGGGCCAATCATCATGACGGGCGGCGCGCTGGGATCTCTGCTCGCACAATATTTCCACCTGACCGCGGGTGAGCGCAAGACGCTGCTCGTCGCTGGCGCGGTAGCCGGAATGACGGCGGTGTTCGGCACGCCTGTTGCGGCAGTCCTGCTCGCGGTCGAACTGTTGCTGTTCGAATTGCGTCCGCGTAGCCTGCTCCCCGTTGCTGTCGCGTGCGCGGTGGCAGGTTTCACGCGCCCTCTTCTGATCGGCAGCGGCGCCCTCTTCCCATTGCAAACCATTCCACTGGGTCCGCTCGGGCTCATTTCGTGCCTGGTCGCAGGTCTTGCTGCCGGCGCCATGTCGTGGGGTTTGTCATCGGCGCTGTACAAGGTCGAGGACCTCTTCGGCAAATTACCGATTCACTGGATGTGGTGGCCGGCGCTTGGCGGCATTGCAGTCGGCATCGGCGGCTATTTCGAGCCACGGGCGCTCGGCGTAGGTTATGACGTCATCGGCGATCTGCTGCACAACCATCTTGCGATAAGCGTCGTGGCGGCCTTGATACTCGTGAAGGCGATCATCTGGGTCATCGCGCTCGGCTCCGGCACATCTGGTGGCGTACTCGCTCCGCTGCTGATGATGGGCGCGGCCATGGGAACCATCGTCGGACCGTACTTGCCAGGCGGGGAGCCCGCAGTGTGGCCGCTGGTATTCATGGCGGCCACGCTCGGCGGGATGATGCGCGCACCGATCATGGCGACCGTGTTCGCGTTCGAACTCACCCATGACGCCAATGTGCTCTTGCCCCTGCTCATGGCTTCGGCTGTCGCATACGGATTCACCGTGCTGCTGATGCGGCGTTCCATCTTGACCGAGAAAATCGCGCGCCGCGGTTATCACATCTATCGTGAGTACGGCATCGATCCGCTTGAACGCCATTTTGTCGAAGAAGTAATGACGCGCAAGGTTGAGACGATAGATGTGAATATGCCGGTCGCCGAGGTGCTGGCGAAGTACTTTGGTGAAAAGCAAATCCATCGCGCGTTTCCCGTGACACAGGACGGCGCGCTGATAGGCATGATCGAACGTGACGGATTCATCGCGCGAAGCGGCAATCCAGCTATCCGGGTCATGAGCGATTTGTTCGGAGCAAACACACCAATCATGGCGTTGCCCGGGGAAACCTGCCGGATCGTGTCCAACCGGCTCGCAGTGCATGGACTCGAGCGCCTGCCCGTCGTGTCGGATGCGCAATCGCGACGGCTGGTGGGCTTGATAAGCCGCAGCGATCTGGTGAAACCATCGCTCGCGTTCTTCGAGGAAGAAGAGCGGCGGGAGATGTTCCGGCGCTCTCCCCTGCACCACCTGAAGAAACGGTTTGCACCGGTTCCCGGTCATAAAGACGACGCATAAAGACGATACGACTCGGAAGCATTCCTAAGTTTCCCGGAAATCGGAATGGCTACAGATGCAAGCGGACTTTCGCCGCACAGGCGCGAATGACTTCCTCATTGCGCGATAGAAACATCCACTGACCAACGCGGGTCGGGACAACCAGTCCCGCGTCGATCAATGCGGCAACGTGCACCGACAAAGCCGATTGAGAAAGCCCGCTGCGCGCGTGGATTGCGTTTGACGGAATCCCGCAACCAAGATCGGCGTGTCCTTGCACAAAGTATTTGTCCGGCGTCTTTAGCCACGTGAGGATCTCGCGCCGGAACGGATTGGCGAGCGGCTTATAAATTAAATTCTCGTCAGCCATAGATTTCGACCAGGACCACGATAGAAGCTGAACAAACAGGCGAGAGTCAAATCGCAGTTGTGACACCTGCCGCAGGACCTCAAGTCTAATCAGCCGGCACGGGAGAGGAAACACCTGGATGCCGCGATCCCGGACCAATCAATGTGAATTTTGGGCCATAGGCGAGCCGGAGTAGCCAACGCAGTAACGTGATACGTTTTGCATCGTCGCTTCCGGAAAGTCGACATCTCCGCCTTGTTCCCCGCACGCAAAAGACTTTTGCCGGCTAGCTCATCCTTCTTTTCGGGCTATTGCGTTAATCTGCCTTATCGCTCGTCAATACCGGTTAGGAGGCATGTGCAGCCCGACAAGATCTTAGTTCGTGACGGCCGCCTCTTTACCTCAGCAGGCGTGACGGCTGGTATCGATCTGTGCCTGTCGCTGGTTGCGGAAGACTGGGGACACGAGTTGGCGGTGCATGTTGCAAAACGCCTTGTCGTCTATATTCAGCGAGAAGGCGGCCAGTCTCAGTACAGCCCGTATATTGGTGCAGGAAGGGATGAAGATCCGATTATCCGCAAGGTGCACCGCTACGTGACCGAGCATATAACCGACGCGCTTTCGATCGAACAGCTCGCGGGCGCGGTTGCCGTGAGCCGAAGGACCTTCTCAAGAATATTTTCGAAGTACGCGAAGGTGACACCGTCGGTGTTTGTCGAGCAGGTTCGCGTCGACGGCGCGAGAAAGCTGCTCGAAGAGACAGATGCGCCGCTGAAGACAGTTGCATTTAAATGTGGCTTCCGTAGTGCCACGCATATGCGCACAACCTTCTCCCGGCGACTGGACGTCACGCCAAAACAATATCGGCAACGATTCCGCGGCGAGGCAGGCAAGCAGCCACGGACCAGTAACAGCGCGCCCAGGCAGATTGCTTTTCAAGGGCGGCCTGCTGCGTCGACCGGAGTTAGCGTTTTGATCCCTTACTCCAGTCCCATGCAACAGGGAGTGTTGTGAGTAACGTGGACTCCGAACCATCCCTTCCGGACCTTCTGGAACCAGGCTTGTCGCTCATCTTTTGCGGCATCAATCCGGGTATGCGTGCGGCATCGACAGGTCATCACTTCGCGGGTCGAGGCAACCGGTTCTGGCGGGTCATGCATCTTGCGGGTTTTACGCCTGAACAGATTCGTCCCGAAGACGATTACACCGTTCTTCGATACGGCTGCGGTCTCACAACGGTAGTCCCGCGACCAACCGCGCAGGCGGCAGAGCTATCGCGATTGGAAATTGAACTCGCCGGCGATGCTTTTCGACGCAAGATCGAGCAGTACGCACCGCGCCACATCGCGTTCCTTGGGAAGATGGCGCTCGCGGCGATCTCCGGCACGAGCAATATCGAATGGGGGCTGCAATCCAATGTATTTGGCGGCGCACACGCATGGGTCTTGCCGAACCCGAGCGGACTGAACAGGGCGTTCGATCTCGATGCGCTGGTGGCAGCCTATCGGGAAGTTCGCTTGGCTGTAGCGTCCATGCCCTGAAGGTGCGCGTTCTTGCGTAGTGTCTCGGTAACGAATTCCACGAAGGCCCGAATCTTGCCGCTGGTGCTTCGCCGCTCTACATGCAACAGGCTGACCGGCGTCGACTCGGGCTCGAATGCGTTCAGGATAGTCTGGAGCTTGCCATCGTCGAGGTCAGGGGCCGCCTGATACGACAGGAATTGGGTTATGCCCACGCCATCGACGGCCGCAAGAATGGCCGCGGGACCCAGGTCGACGATCATCCGCGGCCGAAGCCTGACCGGCAACCTCGCACCGTTCTCGTTGATATCGCTGGCCAAACAGGACCGGCGCAGAAATGGTCAACGTGCCCACGGGATTGAGTTGGTCAGCCGTAATGGTGGCTTCTGCATCGGTGATGGCATCCAACACTTTCCTGCAGGCTTCAAGATAAGTTATGCCTGCGTCGGTTCGTGGCGGGCGCGGCGGAATATCCCACGCTGGACGGCGCGGCGTCGTACGACCGCGAGCGCGGAAGTCCGAACGGCATCCTCTCGCTGCTCGGGGTCAGCCCAACGGAAACGCAGTCGCAATCCGCCTCGGGTGCTACGCCGCTGGGCGTGGCGCCGTTGCCGGGGTCCAAGGGTTCGCCGGCTTACAACCTCTATCAAGCAGGTGCCGATGCATCCTGGGAACTCGATATCTGGGGCCGCAATCACCGCGGTGTCGAAGCCGCCTCCGCCCTCGCGGACGCTTCATATGAAGACCGGAACGCAGTCTTATTGTCTGTGCGCGCGGAACTCGCGAGAGACTATATCGAGTTGCGTGACATGCAATCATTACTTCGGATCGCGAATCAAAATCCCGATATCGCTCGCAATACCGCGAAACTCACGCAGGTACGCGAGCATGAAGGCGTAACGACGGACCTGGACGTCGCCAACGCTTCAGCGCAGGCGGAGTCCATCGAAAGTCTGATTCCGACGCTGGAATGGCGCAGCGAGACCACGATCAATGCGATAGGCGTATTGCTCGCCGAGGAGCCCGGCGCGCTTCGCCAAACGCTCGGCGAGCCGCATGACGTGCCTGGGCTGCCTGCGCAGGTGCCTATCGGCTTTCCGTCGGAACTAATGCAGCGCAGACCCGATATCAGGCGAGCCGAAGCGCAACTGCATGCGGCCACGGCGTCGATCGGCATGGCAAAGGCCGACTTTTACCCGCGCATATCGTTGAATGGCAGTGCGGGATTCCAGACGCTTCAGTTCTCCAGTCTCGCCAACTGGGCGTCGGGACAGTTCGTTGTCGGCCCCTCGATTACTATGCCGATCTTCGAGGGTGGGCGCCTCAAGGGGACGCCCCATTAGCGCGAGGCGCAACAGCAGGAGGCCACCATCGTCTATCAGCACACCGTACTGGAAGCATGGCGCGAAGTGGACGATGCACTTGTTGTCTACGACGCCGAGCAGCGCCGACGCGAATCTCATCACGCTCTGCAAGGCGCTCGGCGGCGGCTGGGAATCGACTTACGAGCATGGAACCGTCTCGCGTTGACGGGGGCATTGAAGCCCCCGGCAAGCGCACTACTGCTGCGGCAAAGCGTACGCAATGATGTAGTCGCCAAGCTTCGTACCAAACGAGCCATGTCCGCCCGCCGCGATCACAACATACTGACGGCCGTTGATCGAATAGCTCATCGGCGTGGCTTGACCGCCTGCGGGCAGGCGGGCCTCCCAGACCTGCTTGCCGTTGTTCACATCGAATGCGCGGATGTAGTTGTCCGCCGTCGCGCCAATGAACGCCACGCCGCCCGCAGTGACGATCGGACCGCCCAGCATCGGCATGCCCATCTTGAACGGCAGTGGAATTGGCGAACTGTCGCGCACCGTGCCAATACGCTTCTTCCACACGATCTCATTGGTCTTCAGATCGATTGCAGAGATATAGCCCCATGCCGGCTGCTTGCACGGCAAGCCCAACGGCGAGAGGAACGCGTTGATCGTGACGCCGTACGGCACGCCGTATTGCGGCTGGATGCCCGACTCCGTGCCGCTGCCCTTCGCGCCCGGCACCGGCTCCATCGGGTTGCCCTGGCCGCGCGGAATCAGACGCGAGACGAACGGCAACGCGATCGGGTTCGCCACCGCGATCTGGCGGTCGGTGTCCACAGCGATACCACCCCACTCGAACATGCCCAGGTTGCCGGGGAACACGAGCGTGCCCTGCAGCGACGGCGGCGTGAACGTCCCTTCGTAACGCAGCTTGTGGAACATCACGCGGCACACGAGCTGGTCGTACATCGTCGCGCCCCACATGTCGGCATCGGTCAGGTTTTTCGATGGACGATAGGTGAGCTGCGAGAACGGTTGCGTCGGCATGACGTGGTCGCCCGGCGCAGCGCCTTGCGGCACTGGCGTTTCGGGCGCCGGCACGACAGGCACACCGGTGCGGCGATCGAGCACGAACAGGTTGCCGGTCTTGGCCGGCGCGTAGACGACCGGCACGGTCTTGCCGTCCTTGTCGGTGATGTCAGCAACCGTGGGTTGCGACGGCTGGTCCATGTCCCACAGATCGTGGTGCGCGGTCTGGTAGAACCACGCGAGTTCGCCAGTCGAGGCATGAAGTGCAAGCAGGCCACTCGCGTAACGCTCTTGCTCCGGCGTACGGTTGCCGCCCCAGATATCGGGTGTGGTCACACCCATCGGCAGATAGACAATGTCGAGCTTTGCATCGTAAGCGGCGGGTGCCCACGAGTTCGGCGAATTCCACGTGTAATGCTCGCCCGAGCCCGGAATGTGATTCGGATCCTTCGCGCCCGGATCGAACGCCCAGAGCAACTGGCCTGTGCGCACGTCGAAGCCACGGATGACACCCGACGGCTCGCGGCTCGAGAAGTTGTCCTCGACCGAACCCGCCACGATGATCACCTTGCTGGTGATGATCGATGGCGACGTGGGCTCGTACATACCGGGCGTCGTGACTGGCTGGGCGTGTTGAAGGTCGAGGTCGCCGTTGCTGCCGAAACCCGCGCAACGTTGGCCCGTCAACGCGTCGAGCGCATAGAGGTGGCCATCGTTGACCGGCAGGAAGATGCGGCGGGTGCAGGCAGCCGTCGCAGCGGTTCCCGAGGTGTCTGCGGCCGGGGCGGCATCGCTCGCCGGCGTTGCGGCGGCTACGCCGGCTTCAGAGGCCGTGGCGGGTGCAACGGCCGTGGCACTGGCCGAAAGATCGACGTACGACACGCCACGGCAAGTCACGTGCTGGAACGACGGATCGGCCTTCAGTTGCGGATCGAACTTCCACTTGAGCGCGCCCGTTTTCGCGTCGAGCGCAAACAGGATCTGATGCGGCGAGCACAGATAAAGCAAGTCGCCAATCTTGATTGGCGTGACTTCGTTGGTGATCTCGACAGGGTCGTTGGGCCCCTTCATGTCACCTGTTCGAAAGGTCCAGGCCACCTGGAGATTCTTCGCATTCTCAGGCGTGATCTGCTGCAGTGGCGAGTATCGAGTGCCTTCCTGGGTACGGCCATAGGCAGGCCAGTCCGCAGGGTCGATCCCGGTACTGTTACCGCTCGTGGCCGTGGCAGCATTCAGCGTACCGTTGACCTGCTGCGGGTCATTGAAGCTCGCGTATACGAGCACGCCCGCCCATGCCACGAGCGCAATGACGAGTGACGCTACACCCAGCTTGCGATCGCCCGCCAGCCGCCAGCTAATGAGCAGCAGCAACCACACGCCGAAGATGACAAGCACACCGGAGCGCGGCGCGAGTGCCCAGAAGTCGGGACCTGACTCAAAGAGGGCCCAGATCGCCGTGCCGATCAGCACAAGCGCATAGAGCAGAAGCGCGGCGGGACTGCGCCGCCAGAGCAGCCATGCCACGACCAACAGCACGACGCCTGTGATGACGTAGTACGCCGAGCCGCCCACCGCGAGCAGCCAGGCGCCGCCAATGAGCAGATAGAGCGCAGTCAGTACCGTAAAGAGCAACGTGATAACGCCGATCACACCCCGCGAATTCGACTGACTGGTCATTGATCTCGTCCCTTTTGAGTGGATACCGCCTGCCAGTGGTACCGACGCCGAATTCACAGGCCGGAGCACGGGAAAAAGCATATCAGAACGCCTGCATCATCTCAGCGTACCCGCGGCCTTGCAACTCGCCCGCTAAGGACGAATCATGCCGTCGCGATCGCCTAGCACGCGCCGTTCCTCCTGCAATTTACATAGGCCATGATTCGGCAGAGGAATGTGCGCGCAACTAGGTTATAGGTCGTTCAGAGTGCATAAGGCAAGGGTTGACCAGCAGAGTCGTGCAAAGCGTCCTAGGGGGATCGAGGATATAACTGATCACAGGCCAGTTCGCGGCTCATAAGGCTTGCCGGGATGGTTCTGAATCGCGGCGAACTGTTGCTTGAGCAGCGAACTCACAGCCGTCTTCTGGCTGTTGTCCAACGCTTCGTAGAAAGTGATCCACGCATTGGCTGACTGTTCGCGTGCCTGGGCATCCTCCTTTTCCACCTTGAGGTTCGCTGCATGAATGGCACGCAGGTCGAGAATCTGCGTTTGCTGCGCCGCCTGAAACTGTTGCTGAAGTTGATCCTCATTCATCCGTGCGCTGAGATGGCTTTGACGCATGGTGTCCATTGCAACGTCATAAGCCGTTTGCTGTGTGGTACTAAGGTTCAATTGTGGCTGCAAGGATTTCATCTCTTCAATGAAATGATTCCCGGCTGGCGCGGCGAGCGTGCCGGCCTGGGCCGATCCAAATGTCACGGCGAGCGCCGCAGCGGCTGCGATGAGAATCCGCGTTGTTTTTGCCAGCATGATGCTTCTCCTTATGTTTGGTCGTTGGTTGGACCGGCAATGCTTGCTGCCGAATCCATAGGACAGAATCGTAACGACCAACAATTAGAGAAGAATGAGAAGCACACGCCTTGGAATATGCCGTTGGCACTACTTGCGCCTGGGCGCCATGTAACCCAGATAAGCGATGATCGCATCGAGGTCAGGATCGCTAATGAGGTCCTTGTTGAAGCCTGGCATCTTCATGCCGGACCATTCCCGGATTGATTTCGGATCGCGGATATAGGCCCTTAGCGCCCACGGCTGGAAGTACTCGGTCGGATTATGCGGAAGGTTCAGATCAGGACCGACCAATGCATCGCCCGCGCCGTTCATGCGATGACAAACCATGCACTGCGTGGCAAAGAGCGCCTGTCCGCGGCGAACAGGCGAGTTCGCCGGCACGTCTTTATCCACGGCGAGTTGCGGCCATTTTGCCGCGCGCGATGTCACCACGCGGATGGCATTGACCTGATACGGCCACTGTTCGCTCATCACACCCGACGCGCCCGGATTGATCCATACGAGATAGAACGGACCCACATCGGTTCCCTTCGACGTCCGCGGCCAAGGCTTATCGTGCGATTCGATAGCAAGCCATGGCGTCGCGCCGTGACCGCCATCGCCACGCACGAGCGCGGCAGGCAAATTCGTGATGAAGCCATCGGTTGCGGTGATCTGCAGTTCGGAATCCGCGGGCAACGTTCGCACGCCGGGCAGCGATCGCAATGGCACGGCGCGGTAAGTCATCATGCGATGGAAGGTGACATCGTCCGGGACCTGGATCGTCGCGGCATCGGGCATGGCGAGCAGGGCTTCAGTCGCGAGCGTAGCGGGCTTATCTGTATCGATTACTAACGTTGCAGCCGTGCAAGGAAAAGCGAAGAAGAGCAGCAACATCGCCTGTACTAATGCGACCTTACTCAGCGATATCGTCATTGCGAAGGCTCACAAAAATCAACACCAATGCAAAGGTCGTAAAGAACCGGAACGCGCTTTCCTCTCCGTTCCATGTCGTCGACATCCACATGTCGAACCATTCGCCGCCAATCGACATGAACGAAACCTGCCACGTGAGGAAGCCGAGCGTGAGCCCTGCAATCGCCATCCGTTTCGCGCGGCTGAACGCCGGTCCGGCCGCCCGGCGCGCGCGCCAGATATTGAAGGCGCCGATCCAGCAGCCCACGGCGGTCGCCGTTTCCAGCGAAATGATCAGCGCGTAACCGGCGTTCTGCACGACGGGCGATGTAATCGCGCGATACCGGTTCGCGTTGCCCGGAAAAGTCGTGTCCATGAGGAATACATGCTGCACGAACGCAAGGTTGCTGCCGTAATCGGTGAGGTTGCCGAAGCTCACGAGTGATGTGAGCAGCGCCATCGCCATCACGAGCAGAAGTTTCGATACGCGGACAATCACATGGGCCTCGCCAGGTCGATGCAAGCTCAGTCGTCGGAGGGTTTGCGCTCTTGCGGCATGCCGAGCATCACTGTCCAGCCGAGTCCGCGCACGTTGCGGATCACGCCCTGGCCGAATTTCTTGCGCACTGAATGGATTAGAACGTCGACGGCATTGCTTTCCACTTCCTTGCCCCAGCCGTACAGCTTGTCCTCGATCTGCCCGCGCGAGAAGATCGTTCCCGGATGTTCGAGCAGCGCGTGCATCAACGCGAATTCGCGGGCGGACAATGCGCCGGCCTTATCGCCGAATGTGAGCGTGCGCTGGTCGAGATTGAGGCTCAGGGTCTCATCGCCAAGCCGGGACACGGCATAACCCGCCTTGCGCCGCAGCACCGCCCGCATCCGGGCCAGCAGCTCGCCGACTTCGAAGGGCTTGAGCAGATAATCGTCGGCGCCAATATCGAGGCCTTCTATGCGCATGTCGAGATCGTCACGCGCGGTCAGGATCAGCACCGGAACCGGATTACCACCGGCACGCGCGGAGCGCAGCAAGTCGATGCCCGACATGCCCGGCAAGCCGATATCAAGCAGGACAACTGTGTAATCGGCGGCGCTCATGGCCTCGCGTCCGGCAACGCCGTCGCGCACCCAGTCCACGGCGTAATCCGCGTCCTTCAGCGCACGCATCAGGCTTTGCCCGATCTGGAGATCGTCTTCAACCAGCAGGACTCTCATGCCTCTCTCCTGTCGACCTTCGACCAACACTTCTCACCCTATTCTCACACGCTCGCCAGCGGAAAACTCACCGCCGCCACAATCCCCGAGCGGCCATCGCGGCGATTCTGAATCACCGCCTGACCGCCATATTTCCCCGTGATCGCTTTCACGATCGACAGCCCGAGACCGGTTCCCTCAACGTCTGCGTGCGTATCCGAATTCGCGCGAAAGAAGCGGTCGAACACACGCGGCAGCGACTCCTCCGCGATACCCGGACCGGTATCCGTGACCTCGATCCACAAGGCGTCCGCCTCGCGACGCATGCGCAAATCGATCGTGCCGCCATCCGGCGTGTAACGCACCGCGTTGCTTACGAGATTCTTCACGGCAATAGCGACGTCCGCGCGCGGCGCGGCGACCTTATGGGTGAGCATGGCTTCCGCGCCAATGTCGATACCGCGCGCCGACGCGATCGGCAACACACCGGAGACGGCATCGACCACGATGGGCGACACATCGGCCGGCTCTATCGCGGCGCCGAGCGGCGCGTCCGCGCGCGCGAGCCGCAGCAACTGCCCGATCAGCATGCTGCTGCGCGTGATCCCGCTGCGCAGTTCCTGAAACCGCTCCTGATTGCCGGCCACGATATGCGGCTGCAGGTTGTCCGCCTGCAACTGCAGCGCGGTGAGCGGCGTGCGCAGTTCGTGGGCGGCATCGGCAATGAACTTGCGCTCGGATTCGATCAGCTGCGCGAGCCGCGCGATCATGCGGTTGATCGATTCGACGAAGGGCAGCACCTCGCTCGGCACGCCTGTCACTGGCAGCGGCTTCAAATTCCCGGCATCGACGGATTGCGCGGCCAGCCCGAGCGGCGTCAGCCTCCGCAGCGAGCGATGCACGATCACGACGACAGCGAACAGCACGAGCGGCAAGAGGATCAACGTAGGCCACAGCGTGGTCAGCGCGGTTTCGCGCACCAGTTCGTCGCGCACTGACGAACGCTGCGCGACCTGGATCACGCTTTCGTCGGTGCGCAGCGTGTAGATGCGCCAGCGTTCGCCATTCACGATCTCCGATGAAAATCCCGCCGGGGCATCTGCCGGCAGCGACAGCGATGGCTCGGTGGAACGCAGCGGGATATCGGCGTCGGGCCTGCGGATGGTGATCACGATATCGCGCGCCGGTTGCGAGCCGCGTGCGGGCGCGCTAGGGATTCCATCGGCGAGACCGCCGCGCATGCGCATGGCGACCTGCTCCAGGCGCAGGTCGAGCAGCGCGCTTCCGCCGGTGCGGCAGAGCTGATACGTGCTGACACTCTGCGCGATGGCGACAACGCTGACCAATATCGCCAGCGCGATGATGAGATTGTTGCGGAGCGAAGGTCTCATGGAAAGGGCGCGTGAAGGCGGATAAAAACGACGGGTTCATCAATCGATACCACTGCTGGCTCAAAGACCCAAGCGCGTCGAGGGACCGCGCCCGCTCATTTTCTGCTCATTCTGGCTTGTGAACATGCAGTCATTCGAAGCGGTGGTTTGCTTCACGACCCAACCGGAGATGACTCATGTTCCAGCTCTTCAGCAACCATTCGAGCGCCAGCGACAACGACCAGGCTGCCTCGCCCGTGCACGACAACGGCTCAGCCGAGGAAGCCGCGCTGCCCGCTGAACGTCCTGCTACGTATGAGGAAATGCTGCCCTGGCTGCTGCTCGGCGCGGTACCCGGCTTCTGATTCGTGCATTCCCGCAGCATCGCTCATTTTCCCCTCATTTTGCATCGTCAGAATCCTGCTCACCGATACAACGCACACGAATCTACAGAACACGATAAGGAGCCCGTCATGATCACGTCACTGCAAGCCCTGCTCGACATATCCCTCGCCATTGCCAGCGGAGCCCTCACCGTCGCGGTCTTCGCGACGCTGGTTCAGCTCGGCGGCGTGGTTCGCCAGCGCGCGGCAGTCCTGTTGAATCGTCCGGACGATTCAGTGCGGATGCAATGAATTAAGCAGTTCGGATAGCCCGAGCCACAGGATTTGCACGCCGATGCAGAAGATCGCGAACGCGAAGAGCCGCATGGCGACTTGCGTGCCGGACGGTCCGAGCAGCCGTTGCACGTTCGACACGAAGCGCACGCACAGATAAATTGTTATGCACAGCAGCGCGAGCGCCACGCCCACGCCAATGAAGTGAACCGGCTGCAGGCCGCCGCGCGGGGTGCCGGTGCCAAGCGCAATGGCGACTGAGATTGCGCCGGGACCGACGGTTATCGGCAACGTCAGCGGATAGAACGCCTTCGAGTTCGGCGAAACACGCCGATGAGACCCCGGGTCCGGCTGCATTTCCTCGCTGGCTTCCTCGCCGGAATCGTCATCGGAAGACTGGAGCAGGTTCCAGCCCGCCATCGCGATGATGAACCCGCCCGCTACGCGCAGCACGGGTATCGATATCCCGAGAAACGACAGCAAATACGCGCCCACCGAAAGCGACGCCAACAGGATCACGAAGCTGTTCACCGCGATGCGCCGCGCGATGTCCGCGCGCTCCGTCGGCGTCGCGTGCGGCGTGAGACTCAGGATGATGAACGCCGCCGCCGGCGGGTTGATGATCGGGAATAACGCCGCGACAATCAGCAGAACTGTCCTGGTCATTTCGTGGATCACGTCGTCCATCCGTTTAGGTGGGCAAAGGAAGCCGGGCAGCCCGAGCGGGCGAGTGCACGACCGTACTGCACGCAAGATTACCGAATACTGCGGCAAATCGACCACCGGGTCGACTACGCTTGTTGTGCAACGGAGTATTGAGACGTTGATCGCGCGATGCCGGCTTCACACACAATCGGGAGTGTTACATGAGGCATTTGCAGGCTGTCGTCGTTGTAATGGCGTGCGCGTTGGCGCTGCTGTCAGCATCCGCCTTCGCCCGGAATGTCCAGTTTCCCGCCGAAAACGCCTGCCCCGACGTGGCGAACCGCCCCGACCGGGATCCCGCGTTGCGCCAGCAGATCGCGCACACGGCGAGCGGCGATATCGCGTATTACCGCTTCGGGCACGGCAGTCCGGTCGTGCTGCAGACGGGCTATCGGGCGACGGTCGCCGAATGGGATATCGCGTTTCTTGCCGCGCTTGCCGAAAAACACGACGTGATCGTCTTCGATAACCGCGGCGTCGGGCGCTCGCAACCGGACGCGGTGTCATTCACCGTGGAAGACATGGCGAAAGACGCCGCCGCGCTGATCGACGCGCTGCATCTGCGCGACGTGACGGTCATCGGCTGGTCGATGGGTGGGGCAATCGCGCTGCAGCTTGCCATAGACAGGCCGGCCGCGCTGCGCCGGATCGTGTTGATGAACGCGCCTGCGCCGGGACGGCTCGGCGTGCCGGTACCGCCCGCGATTGCGGCAGTGCTTTCCGGCGCGCCTGGGACCACCTTCGCGAGCGTCATGCGTGTGCTGTTTCCCCCGGCCGCACTCGACGCCGCGCAGCAGTGCTTCCGGGCGAACATGTTCGGCCCCGCTGATTACGGTTCGCCCAAAATCACGGCCACGGTGACCGAGGGCCAGACAGGCTTGCTACGCGACTGGGCAGGCGACGATGCCACCGAAGTCTCGCTCAAGGCGGTGCAGGCCGACACGCTGATCGTGGGCGGCGCTGACGACGTCGTCCTGCCCAAGGAGAACTCGGACGCGCTGGCACGGTTGATTGCTGGAGCGCGGCTGTGGGCGGTGGCAACGGCGGGACACGCGATGATGTACCAGTATCCCGATGCGCTCGCCGCGTTGATAGACGGTTTTATTCAGAAAACGGCCGGCGACTCAATCCCCAACGCCGGACTAATGAAGTCGCGCGCGACGCCCTGAGACGTCAACGCGCCCAGTAGGCGTATCCGCAATTCCAGCAGCCGTAGTGCCGCGGATACGCGTAGCCGTATCCGTATCCATAAGGACGCCCGTAGTAACCGGCCACAACCGGAGGCGGGGCGTAATAAACGGGCGGCGGAGCGGCATAAACCGGCGCTGCGGCGACCACGGGCGCAGCCGGCATGACCGGATACACGGGCGCGGAAAAACCGACGCCGACGAACACGTGCGCCTGCGCGCAGGTAACCAAGCCGCACCCGAGCGCGGCGGCGACGACCAAGTAACGAACGGTTTTCATTTTTGCTCTCCTGTCATGCGATGCAAGCGGTTCGCTGTATCGCATGAAGGCAGTGTGAGCCGCAAGAATGAGCAGAAAATGAGGACGATGTTTCAAAGGGAGAAAGGGCCGAATCATTCCGCCCAGCCATTAGATTTTCTTGGGTTCGTGTCAATTAATCATCGTTTGTCAGTGCGATCCAAACCGCCGATATTGAGCGCTCAATTCACGTCACGAATGGAGGATCAATGGTTACACGGCGGAGGTTCACGGGCGCTCTTGCGGGCGCGTCCCTAGCAGGTGTTATAGCGGAATCGTTTGGAACATTGGCGATGGCTGCGGATAGCGCTGGGGGCCGTTTGGCGGACAAGGCAGGCAAACGGCTTGCACAGATCGAAGCGAGCACCGGCGGCCGGCTCGGTGTCTCGATCCTCGATACAGGTTCAGGCGCTCGCGCCGGACTGCGCGCCGATGAAGCGTTTCCCCTGTGCAGCACCTTCAAGTTTCTCGCCGCCGGTTTCGTACTGGCGCGCGTGGACAAGGGCCAGGAAGACCTCGCGCGCAAGATCGTGTATTCAAAAAGCGATCTGGTCGATTACTCGCCAGTCACCCAACATCACGCCGACAGCACGGGCTTGAGCGTCGCCGCGCTCTGCGAAGCCGCGATCACGCTCAGCGACAACACCGCCGGCAACCTGCTGCTCGCGAGCTTCGGCGGACCGGCCGCGCTGACCGCGTTTCTGCGGACGCTGGGCGACACGCAGACGCGCCTCGACCGCAACGAACCGACGCTCAACGAAAGCACGCCCGGCGATCCGCGCGATACCACCACGCCCAATGCCATGCTCGCCACGATGCGTACGCTGCTGCTGACGGACAGGTTATCGGTGAATTCATGCGCCCGGTTGCGGGACTGGCTGATCGCGAACAAGACCGGCGGGCAGCGGATCCGCGCGAAGCTGCCAAAGCAATGGCGCGTCGGCGACAAAACTGGCACCGGATCACACGGCTCGACCAACGACATCGCGATCATCTGGCCGCCCAAACGCGCGCCGCTACTGGTTACGGCTTATCTGACGCAGACGAACGCCGAAGCCGCTCGCCGGGAAGCGGCGATTTCAGATATTGGCGAGCTGATCGTATCGTCGTTTTGAACGACGGGTTTAAAGGCACAATAGCGATCCTTCACGTCAACCGATCACGCTTAAATGATCACCAAGCTCTCGCTTAAAACCGGCCGATTGATCCCGCTGCTTCTGATTTCTGGCATCTGCGCGGCGACCGCAACATCGGCTTTCGCCGCGTCCGCAGAACCCACGGACAAGACATCCGAAGCGCTGGACGCGTGCCTGAACAATCCGAAGACCGTCTCGACCGCGGACATGTCGGATTGTTATTCGGTCGCCTACAAGGCGTTTGATCATCGCCTGAACGTTGCGTATCAGAGCTTGCTGAAGACGCTTCCGGCAACACCCGCACAAAAACTGAAGGCATCGCAGCGGACCTGGCTGACTTTCCGCGATGCCGAACTGGCGACTCAATCGGCAATATTCGCAACGCGTCAGGGCACGATGTACGTTCCGATGCAAGAAGATGAAGGCATGTCCCTCACGCGCGACCGAGCGTTGAGACTGGAGTCATATCTGGGGGTGTTGTCGGTCGGAGAGTAGTGAGATACGGCCCCGGGATCTCCGAGACGTCAACGGGACGCACGGGGCATCGGAAAGCCGGAGTGCACAAGCAGAACACATGGGATTCGCTGGAACAGCGATTGGTGGGCCGGGTGGGATTCGAACCCACTATCGGTCGATTATGAGTCGACAGCTTATACCAATTAAGCTTCCGGCCCTTTTGCAGGAAAACGCCCTGCCGCGAGTCAACGAGCTACCAAGGGAATACGTCCGAGCGACGCTTCCAGCGCCCGTCGAATTCAATCCGACTGCACTCGCGAAGGCCTGCGAGTTTGCCTTGAAACGGCTCATAAAACAAGCGCGGCGGACCTATTCGGGCCGCCGCGCTTGGGATCCATCAACGCAACATCAATTCCCTTCCAGGAACGACTTCAGCTTGTCCGACCGGCTCGGATGACGAAGCTTGCGCAGCGCCTTTGCCTCGATCTGGCGAATCCGCTCACGCGTCACGTCAAACTGCTTGCCTACTTCCTCGAGCGTGTGATCCGTGCTCATCTCAATACCGAAGCGCATCCGCAGGACCTTCGCCTCGCGCGGTGTCAGCGAATCGAGCACGTCCTTCACCACGTCGCGCATGCTGGCGTGCAACGCAGCGTCGGCCGGCGCCACCGTATTCGTGTCTTCGATAAAGTCGCCCAGATGCGAATCGTCGTCGTCACCGATCGGCGTTTCCATGGAGATCGGCTCTTTCGCGATCTTCATGATCTTGCGGATCTTGTCTTCCGGCATTTCCATCTTTTCGGCGAGCGTTGCCGGATCCGGCTCAAGGCCGGTTTCCTGCAGGATCTGCCGCGAAATACGGTTCATCTTGTTGATCGTTTCGATCATGTGAACCGGAATCCGGATGGTCCGCGCCTGGTCCGCAATCGACCGCGTGATGGCCTGACGAATCCACCACGTGGCGTACGTCGAGAACTTATAACCACGACGATATTCGAACTTGTCCACCGCCTTCATCAAACCGATGTTGCCTTCCTGGATCAGATCCAGAAACTGCAGGCCGCGGTTCGTGTACTTCTTGGCAATCGAGATCACGAGACGCAAGTTCGCTTCCGTCATTTCGCGCTTCGCCTGACGCGCCTTCAGTTCACCGGCCGCCATCTGACGATTGGTTTCCTTCAGGTCCTTCAGCGGCAACACAACCCGCGCTTGCAAATCGAGCAAACGCTGTTGCTGTTCGCGAATCGCCGGAACGTTACGCGCCAGGATCACGCTATAACCATGGTTCTCGGCAACGACCTTCTCCGACCACTCGAGATCCGTTTCGCTACCCGGAAAACGCGCGATAAATTCTGCACGCGGCATACCGCATTTATCGACGACGGTATGCAGGATCTGACGTTCCACCTGACGCACTTCATCCACCTGCGCACGCAACGTGTCGCACAGGCGCTCGACGGTCCGCGCGGTGAAGCGGATAGTCATCAGCTCGCTCTGAATAGCTTCTTGCGCTTTCAGATAAGCCTTCGACTTATACCCTTCCTTCTCATACGCACGACGCATCTTGTCGAACCACTCGCTGATCAGCGAGAACTTCTCCAGCGACGCACGCTTGAGCGCTTCCAATTGGGCGGCGTTGGCGTTGGCCTGAGCGGTCGTTTCGTCGACTTCTTCCTCGTCCTCGTTCGGCTCTTCCTCTTCTTCCTCTTCGCTTTCGATAGCTTCCGCTTCCTGCTCGGAGAAGCCATCAGCGTCGGCGGCGTTCGGATCGATCAGGCCGTCGACCAGTTCATCCACGCGCGTTTCTTCGTTCTGCACGCGCTCGGCCATGGCCAGGATGTCAGCGATGGTCGTCGGGCAAGCCGAAATGGCCATGACCATGTGCTTCAGGCCGTCTTCAATCCGCTTCGCGATCTCGATTTCGCCTTCGCGCGTCAGCAGTTCAACGGTACCCATTTCACGCATGTACATGCGGACGGGGTCGGTCGTGCGGCCGAATTCGGAGTCGACAGTGGAAAGCGCGACTTCAGCTTCCTCTTCAACTTCGTCGTCCGATGAAGCCGCCGGCGCGTTGTCGTTGAGCAGCAGCGTTTCAGCGTCGGGCGCTTGTTCGTAGACCGCCACGCCCATGTCGTTGAACGTGCTGATGATGCCTTCGATAGCTTCCGTTTCCGTGAAGTTATCGGGCAGGTGATCGTTGATTTCCGCGTAGGTCAGGAAGCCGCGTTCCTTGCCGAGCTTGATGAGCGCGCGCAGCTTCGCACGCCGCTCCTCAAGCTCTTCAACGGTACCGGGCGCGCTCGAAGCGAACGCGTCCTTCAACAGTGCTTTTTCCTTCGCACGCCGGTCACGTGCCTTGACCTTTTCGACCTTGACCGGCGGCGCGGCTACCGCTTCCGCAGTCGAGTCCGCGGCCGGGTCGGCCTGCACGTTTTGCGTTGCGTCGTCATCGACGGGTACTTCGTTCAGCTTTTTCGTCATGGAGTTCGCCGTACCGGCATTAGTCTCGACTCGCGGCTGCTGGACGACAGCCGATGGAACCGTGGATACAGAATATGCGCGCGCTGCCTTGTCCTGCGACCCCTTGGCAGTGCGTCGCCCCGAGTCCTGCGCCGGTCCCCGCTTCACGACGCGCACGCGGGCCAGCTTCGACCCCTGCTTCGTGATGCGTTTCCGGCCCGCATTAGCAGCCGCTTCCGTTGCACTCGCTTGCTTGCCGGCCGAATTTCCGGCCTTGCCACTCCTGCCAGTCTCACCCGCCATCAGGCCAATCTGGTCTTTTGGCTGACCTAGCGTCTTCTTGCCCACCGGCCTCACGGCTTTCGCCGTGACTTTTGCCGTTCTGGCGGACCCTTCAGACCCTGTCGACCCTCTACTCACTGCCGTTGCAACCGAGCTTTTTTTACTTGCACCCGACGGCGAAGAGGGATTGGCGATCGCCCTGGTTTTCGACACTCCGGGGGAAGGAACTGATCGGCTATGGGCCACTGCCCGTTTCGACTCGATCGAGCCGCGTACCGTTGTTTTCTTCCCGCTAGCAGTCTTAACCATGCGTGTCTCACCTCGTTCGCAAATGAGCACAAAAGTCAAAAAAACAACTTGCTGAAAATCTTTAATTGTAGCATGCGCGTCTTAAATGTCCCGACTCACCCCACGCAAGGCCTTTATTTGAGCAGCTTTAGCCGATAAATCCGAAAATTCGGCAATTTCTTCCGCAGTCAAGCTCGATTGCTGCGCCAGTTGATCCAGCCGATTCCTATAGCTGTCGTGACGCAACTTGAGAACCGTCGCATGCAACTCTTCCGCGAGCAGCTTTTTCTGCTCCTGTACGCGTTCGTTGGCCGCTTCGTCGGCCGGATCGCGCATCAACAGATCCCGTACATTTTCATCATAGGCGAGAATTTCCTGGAAGATATCCTCGTAAGTCGGGGCATTGGCGGCGTTGCGCAGGAGATCCGACAGCATCTGGAACTCCGCCGTTTCCCCCAGTTCCCGCGCGTGCCCGATCACCTCGCTGAATAATTCCCCGTGCTCGGTCATGGTGACCAGCGTCTGCTCACTTTCGTGATCGAGAGTGGCGTAAATGCCCGGGTACATCACCAGGTTGCGCAGCGCACGCTGTTCATGGCCTTTGACGCGACGCCGCTCGCTCTTGGGCAACGCGGCCCGGGCAACGGCCGCCGCACGCGAGTCGATGTCACACAATGCCGCGATCTCACCAAAAGGTGTACTCAGCCGATCGGCCAGCATGTGCAGGATTTGCACGCGCAACGCGTTCGCCGGTAACGCCTGAAGCAGCGGCTTGGCGTCGAAGAGCGCCTTGGCGCGGCCTTCCGGCTGGTCGAGCTCCTTGTCGTTCAGGACTTCGTTCAGCAGGAATTGCGACAGCGGCATCGCGCGATCGACCTGCTCGCCAAACCCGTCGGTGCCGAATTCACGTACGTAGCTGTCCGGGTCGTGTTCCTTCGGCAGGAACAGGAAGCGGATCGTGCGATTGTCGGCGGCATGCGGCAAACAGGCGTCCAGCGCTCGGCGCGCGGCACGGCGGCCAGCCGAATCGCCATCGAAACTGAACACGACGGTATCTGTCTGACGAAACAGTTTCTGAACATGGATAGGCGTGCAAGCCGTGCCGAGCGTTGCAACGGCGTTCGCAAAACCCAGCTGTGCCAACGCGACAACGTCCATGTACCCTTCGACGACCAACGCGTACCCAAGTTCGCGAATAGCCAGCCGCGCCTCGAAAAGGCCGTATAACTCGCTGCCTTTGCTGAATAACGGCGTTTCCGGCGAATTCAGGTACTTCGGCTCTCCGCCGTCAAGCACGCGCCCGCCAAAACCGATGACGTTGCCCTTCACGTTCCTGATGGGGAACATGACGCGCTCGCGGAAACGATCGTATCGGCGAGACTGGCCCTGGTTGTCGCTTTTCTCGCTGACGATCACGAGACCCGCTTCCACCAGGTTGTCGTTCTTGTAGTCAGGGAATGCCGCTTCGAGGCTCTGCCAGCCGTCGGGCGCGTAGCCGAGCCCGAAGCGCAACGCGATTTCGCCCGTCAAACCGCGTTTTTTCAGGTATTCGATAGCGTTGGGCGCCCCGCGCAATTGCTTGCGATAAAACTCGCAGGCGGTCTGCATGACTTCGGTCAACGCGACGCTGACGGCTTTACTCGGCGCGGGCACGTAACCTTCGCTGCCCGCGCCGCCGCTCGATCCGCCGCCGCGCATTGACGGTTCCTGCGGAACGGTCAGGCCGCACGACTGCGCGAGTTCATTGACGGCTTCGGGGAACGTAAGCCCGCTGTGCTCCATGAGAAAGCTGATCGCCGTGCCGTGCGCGCCGCAGCCGAAGCAGTGATAGAACTGCTTCGTCGGGCTGACGGTGAACGACGGGCTCTTCTCGTTATGGAACGGGCACAGGCCCATGAAGTTCGCGCCGCCCTTCTTCAACTGGACGAACTTGCCCACCACGTCGACGATATCGACGCGGTTTAACAAGTCCTGAAGAAACGAATGCGGAATCACTTAATGAGTTTTCTGGGTCAGACTTTTTTGAGCACTCAAGCCAGGTTTGTTTCTTATTTGTCTGGAATCAAGCTTATTTGGCAAGCGCCGCTTTGACCAGACCCGACACCGCCGTCATGTCCGCACGGCCCGCCAGCTTTGGTTTCAGTACGCCCATGACCTTGCCCATGTCCTGCGGTCCGGCCGCGCCGGTTGCCGCCACGGCCGCCTGGATCTCGGCGTTGATGGCTTCGTCCGACAGCTGCTCGGGCATGTAGGCCGCCAGAACGACCAGTTCGGCTTGCTCCTTCGCCACCAGGTCGTCGCGTCCGGCCGTCTGGAACTGGCTGATCGAGTCCTTGCGCTGCTTGATCATTTTATCGATGACGGCCGTAATGGCTGCGTCGTCCAGCGTCACGCGCTCGTCGACCTCGCGCTGCTTGATTGCCGAAAGCAGCAGGCGGATGGTGCCCAGGCGCTCGGTTTCGCGGGCGCGCATCGCGGTTTTCATGTCTTCGGTGATCTGGTCTTTGAGGCTCATCGCTTGGGAACTCTGCGGGTGCTGTGTTGAAAGAATGCGGACGTCAGCCGTTCATGGCGCTAAAGCAAAAACCCGCTTGGGACGTTTCCTCAAGCGGGATCATGAACGGGGTTGATTCGGGTACCTTTGAAGCCGGCCGGAACGGCGCTGAGACGGGGTTCCGAGACAGATTGAGTGGCCGCGCGTGGCAGGGATCGTCTTCCTGTCTTCATGGATCACCGCCCGGTTTTCACTCATTTTGCGCTCGCGCCCGCTCGTGCAAATTGCCGCTACGAGCGAAGCAGTATAGCAGGTCGAAATCATCATTTTCCAGGGGAAGTCGTGTTACGCGGATACCAGCCCTTACGTGCGAAAGCCATGCTGGTCATGCCTTTGCGGTTTTACGCCCGGACCAGTTCCGCCGCCGCTTTGCCCGCCGCCACGCCCGACGCCCACGCCCACTGGAAGTTGTAGCCGCCAAGCCAGCCGGTGACATCGACCGCCTCGCCGATGAAATATAAACCCGCGACGCGCGAACTCATCATGGTCGTCGATGAAAGCTCGCGGGTGTCCACGCCGCCGCGCGTGACCTCGGCTTTCCGATACCCTTCCGTGCCGTTCGGCGTGAGCGTCCAGCGCGACAGCGATTCGCCGATCTGGCGCAGCGTTTTGTCGGGGAGATCGGCGAGACGGGCGTCGGCGGCCACGCGCTGTACGTCGAGCCAGGTTTGTGCGAGCCGTGCCGGCACGCGTTCGGCGAGGAAGGTGCCCACTTGTTTGCGCGATTCCCGCTTGGCCGCGATCAGTTCGCCGGTGGCATCCACTCCAGGCAGCAAGTCGATGCAAATCGGCTCCGACGGGTTCCAGTAGCTCGATATCTGCAGCACGCCCGGTCCCGATAACCCGCGGTGCGTGAGCAGCAGGTCCTCGCTGAATTCTCCACGGCCGCGACCTGCGCCTGCGCTCAATTCCACGGGCACCGACAATCCGGATAACGCCGCGAACGGCTCCCAGTCCGCGGGAGCGAAGGTCAACGGGACGAGGGCGGGACGGGTATCGATCAGCTTGTGGCCGAACTGCTTGGCCAGCCGGTACGCAAAATCCGTCGCGCCAATTTTCGGGATCGAAAGGCCGCCGGTCGCTACGACGAGTGCCGCGCTTGAGATCGTGCCGGCGTTGCTGTCGAGGAAAAAACGGGCGCCGTCGCGGCGAATCGTATCGATGGTGACAGGCCGGCGCCACGTCACGCCGCCCGCGTCGCATTCGCTTTTCAGCAACTGGATGATCGATTCGCTGGAGTCATCGCAGAAAAGCTGGCCCTTATGTTTCTCATGCCAGGCCACGCGATGGCGCTTGAGCAGCGCGAGAAAATCCTGTGGCGTATAGCGAGCAAGCGCGGAGCGGCAGAAATGAGGATTGGCCGAGAGGAAGTTGGCCGGTCCGGCATTGATATTCGTGAAATTGCAGCGGCCGCCGCCCGAGATGCGGATTTTTTCCGCGAGCCGTTCGGCATGGTCGATCAGGACCACCCGGCGGCCGTTTTGCGCGGCTACCGCGGCGCACATCATGCCCGCCGCACCCGCGCCGATGACTGCGATATCGTAGGTTTCCATGGCGCGCATTGTAACGGTTGGTGTGATCGGGTTCGAGGCGGCTTGGGGTCCCGGCATCGCTGCCGGGCTAACGAGCTCAAACCCGCCCGCTGCTATACTTATTTGTTACTCCAAACCCCTCTGCCCCATGCTTGTTCTTGGCATCGAAAGTTCCTGCGACGAAACCGGCCTTGCGCTCTATGACACCGAGCGCGGCCTGCTTTCCCACGCGCTGCATTCGCAAATCGCGATGCATCGGGAATACGGCGGTGTCGTGCCGGAACTGGCTTCCCGCGACCACATCCGCCGCGCATTGCCTCTGCTTGAACAAGTCATGGCGGAAGCCGGGACGGTGCGAACGGATATCGACGCTATCGCATTTACGCAAGGCCCCGGTCTCGCCGGGGCGCTTCTGGTGGGCGCGAGCATCGCCAATGCGCTGGCGATGGCGTGGGACTTGCCGACTGTCGGAATTCATCATCTGGAAGGGCATCTGCTGTCCCCATTGCTGGTGAGCGAGCCGCCGCCGTTTCCGTTCGTCGCGTTGTTGGTGTCGGGCGGTCATACGCAATTGATGCGGGTAACGGACGTGGGCGAGTATGAAACGCTCGGCGAGACGCTGGACGACGCCGCCGGCGAAGCCTTCGATAAAACTGCAAAGCTGCTCGGCCTCGGTTATCCGGGCGGCCCGGAAGTGTCGCGGCTTGCCGAATTCGGCACATCGGGCGCAGTTAAATTGCCACGTCCAATGCTGCATTCCGGCGATCTGGATTTCAGCTTCAGCGGCTTAAAAACCGCGGTGCTCACGCACAGCCGCAAGCTTGGCACGAATGTCTGCGAGCAATCGAAAGCGGATCTGGCACGGGGTTTTGTCGATGCAGCCGTCGATGTGCTGACCACGAAGTCCATTGCGGCGTTAAAGCAGACGGGCTTGAATCGGCTGGTCGTGGCGGGCGGCGTGGGTGCGAACCGGCAATTGCGCGAGGCGCTGTCGGCCGCTGCGAAAAAGCGTCGCTTCGAAGTCCATTACCCGGATTTGTCGCTATGTACCGACAACGGCGCGATGATCGCCCTCGCCGGGGCTTTGCGTCTCGCGCGCTGGCCCGATCAGGCCGTGCGCGATTATGCGTTTACGGTTAAGCCGCGCTGGGATTTGACATCGCTGGCGGCGGCTTAAGCTGAAACCCGCTTGTCATGCTCGATCACGGCATAAGCGCTGTGATTGTGGATGGACTCGAAGTTCTCGGCTTCCAGCACGTACGCCACAATGCGTTCGTCCGCGTTCAGTCGCGTGGCGACATCGCGGACCAGGTCTTCAACGAATTTCGGATTCTCGTAAGCACGCTCGGTGACGAACTTCTCGTCGGGCCGTTTCAGCAAACCCCACAACTCGCACGACGCCTCTTCTTCCGCAATCCGGATCAGATCCTCGATCGCGACATCGCCTTCAAACTGCGCCGCGATAGTCACATGCGAGCGCTGGTTATGCGCGCCGTACTGCGAAATCTGCTTCGAGCACGGGCACAGGCTAGTCACCGGCACAAGCACTTTCAGCGAGATCCGCGTCTCACCATCACGCACATCGCCCGTCAGCGTGACCTCATAATCCATCAGGCTTTGCACGCCGGACACGGGAGCCGTCTTCATCACGAAATACGGAAACGACACTTCGATACGTCCCGAATGCGCCTCAAGCTTTGCCAGCATCGACGTAAGCATGCTGCGGAAAGCGGTCTGATCGAGCGGCGCGCGGTGTTCGTCGAGCAAAGCGACGAAACGCGACATGTGCGTGCCTTTTTGATCGGCCGGAAGATGAACGTCAAGATTCCAGACGCCAACGCCTGGCTGCAATTCGCCGCTGGAGGTCCGGATGGTCAGCGGATATCGAACTGCTTTTACACCCACGCGCTGGATTGGGATTTGCCGGATGTCGAGCGAGCTCTGGACGTCGGGCATCGCAAAGGCGGGATTCATCTGATTCATTCTTTTTCCTTGTCCGTGGCGTCGTTCACGTGACGAGAACCTTGACGCCCACGGATAAAACCAAACGGGCGTCCCCGACGCCCGTCCTCACCCCACGTTCTTCACTCAGGCGACGCGTTTTGTGAGCTTGCCCGCATCGGCTTCAACGCTACTGAGGAACCGCTCGCGAATCGACTTGGCAATACCAGCGCCATCCAGTCCACACGATACAAGCAGCTTCACCGGATCGCCGTGATCGATGAATACATCGGGCAGGCCCAATTGCAGCACCGGCTTGATGACCGAGCTCGCCAACAGGCTTTCCACGCAAGCCGAGCCCGCGCCGCCCATGATCGCGCCTTCTTCCACGGTCACGAGCGCGTCGTGGGTGGCGGCGAGTTCACGCAGCAATTCGGCGTCGATCGGCTTCACGAAGCGCATGTTCGCGACGGTAGCGTCCAGTTCCTCGGCCGCCGCCAGCGCGGGGGCGACCATGGTGCCGAACGCGAGGATGGCGATGCGTTTGCCGGAGCCCACTTTCTGCGTGGATTCGCGGCGGATTTCGCCCTTGCCGAGCGGAATCGCGGTCATCTTCTTGACGATCTTCACGCCCGTACCGGCACCGCGCGGATAACGCACGGCGGACGGATTGGGCTGCTGCAACGCCGTGTACAGCATCTGACGACATTCGTCTTCGTCGGACGCCGCCATCACCGTCATGTTCGGGATGCAGCGCAGGAACGCGAGATCGTAATTACCTGCGTGCGTTGCGCCGTCCGCGCCGACCAGACCCGCGCGGTCGATAGCGAATACCACCGGCAGGTTCTGCAATGCTACGTCGTGGATCAACTGGTCGTAGGCGCGCTGCAAGAACGTGGAATAGATCGCGACAACCGGGCGCATGCCGTCGGCAGCGAGACCGCCCGCGAACGTCACGGCATGTTGTTCCGCGATACCGACATCGAAGTAACGATCCGGGAAGCGCTTCTCGAACTCCACCATGCCCGAGCCTTCGCGCATGGCCGGCGTGATACCGACAACGCGCGAATCCTGCTCGGCCGCGTCGCACAGCCATTCGCCGAATACCTGCGTATAAGTTTTCTTCGATGGCGCCGTCGACGGCTTGATGCCTTCCGCCGGATTGAACTTGCCGGGGCCGTGATAGAGGACCGGATCGGCTTCGGCCAGCTTGTAACCCTGCCCCTTCTTCGTCACGACGTGCAAGAACTGCGGACCGCGCAATTCCTTGATGTTTTGCAGCGTCGGAATCAGCGATTCAAGATCATGGCCATCGATCGGGCCAATGTAATTGAAGCCAAATTCCTCGAACAACGTGGCCGGGACAATCATGCCCTTCGCGTGTTCCTCGAGCTTGCGAGCGAGGTCCAGCATGGGCGGTGCGACGCGCAGGACGCGCTCCACACCGGCACGCGCCGCCGCGTAGAAACGCCCTGACATCAGGCGCGCCAGATGGCGGTTCAGCGCGCCGACCGGCGGCGAGATCGACATGTCGTTGTCGTTCAGGATCACGAGCAGCGGCACGTCGTCGGCCACGCCGGCATTGTTCATGGCCTCGAATGCCATGCCGGCGGTCATCGCGCCGTCGCCAATCACGGCGATGGAATAGCGGTTATCGCCCTGCAATTTGCTGGCGATCGCCATGCCCAGCGCCGCCGAAATGGACGTGCTGGAATGCGCGGTCCCGAAGGTGTCGTATTTCGATTCGCTACGGCGCGGGAAGCCGGAAATGCCTCCAGCCTGGCGCAGCGTCTTCATCTGGTCGCGACGGCCGGTCAGGATCTTGTGCGGATAAGTCTGATGACCGACGTCCCAGACGATGCGGTCGTGGGGGGTATCGAAGACGTAATGGAGCGCGATCGTCAGTTCGACCGTTCCGAGATTCGACGACAGATGCCCGCCCGTCTGCGACACGCTGTCGAGCACGTAGGCACGCAGCTCTTCGGCCAGCGGTTTTAGTTCGTGGCGGTCCAGGGCGCGCAAGGCGGCCGGATCGTCGATGGTTTTCAGCAAGTCGTACATCGTCGTCCCATTTAGGAAAACTGGCGGAAGCCGTTCGGTTGTTTCCGGCGCTGCTTCAAGCATGCGTGAGCTGCAGAAATTGCTCCGTAAACACGCCCGCCGGTCCCGCGTTTTATCGTATGTTTCAGTGCACCCGGTTTACAACCAGGTCAGCTAATTCCCCGAGCCGACCGGCACGCGGGCCGAATGGCGCGAGCGCGGCGTGCGCATCGCGGCCGAGTTGCGCCGCCAGTTCGCGCGATGCATCTAGTCCGATGATCGACACGTAGGTCGGTTTGTCATCCTTCGCGTCCTTACCCGCCGTTTTCCCCAGCGTGGCGGAGTCGGCGGTGACGTCGAGAATGTCGTCCACCACCTGGAATGCAAGTCCGACCGCGGCTGCGTACGCGTCGAGCGCGTTCATGGCCGCTGCGTCCGGCGCTTCGCCACAGAGTGCGCCCATTCGCACGGCCGCGCGCAGCAATGCACCTGTTTTCTTGCGATGCATGGTTTCAAGTTCCGGGCGCGACAGCTTGCGGCCCACGCTTTCCAGGTCGATGGCCTGACCGCCGGCCATGCCGACCGAGCCGCTCGCCAGTGCCAGTTCCCGCGTCAGCGACGCCTGCTGCGCCGCGCTCAGGCCGTTGTCCGCCGTCAGCGCAACGAAAGCCTGTGATTGCAAAGCATCGCCTACCAATAATGCCGTCGCTTCGTCATATTGCACGTGTACCGTTGGTTTTCCGCGACGCAGGGCGTCGTCGTCCATGGCCGGCATATCGTCATGCACCAGCGAATACACGTGAATCATCTCGAGCGCCGCGCTCGCCGCGTCCAGTTGCTGGGAACCAGCACCGGTCAGCTCACCGGCTGCGTGGCACAACAGCGGGCGAACCCGCTTGCCACCGCCGAGCACCGCGTAGCGCATGGCTTCATGCAATTTGGCGGGCGCCACGTCCGTTCCCGGCAAGTAATGCTCCAGCGCCGTTTCCACGCGGTCAAGACTCGCGCGCATCCATTGATCGAAAGTCATAAGTCGTCCCCGTTATCTGCCGTTGTGCCGGCGCCCTGAGTGGCGCGCTGGACCTCGGCGGGCAGCGGTTTTAGTGTGTCGCCGTCGAGCACGCGAACTTGCTGCTCGACTTTCTCTAGTTGCTGCTGGCAAAAGCCGACGAGCGCGGCGCCGCGCCGATAAGCCGCTAGCGATTCCTCGAGGCTCAGCGCGCCGCCCTCCATGCGCGCCACGAGTCCTTCCAGTTCGGCCAGCGCTGTTTCGTAATTCTCCGGGAGCGGCGCGTTTTCCGCGCTGGCCGAGCCTTCCTGCGTTGCGGTCTTCGCCATGAATCGTGGGTGTAATGTCGGATTTCGGGAAACAAGTCGGACATTCTACGGCAAAAGCAGCTTTTCCGACCTTCACCGTGCGCTTAACCATGCCTATGGCCTGTCTCGGCCCATTTCTCCTTATCTCCGGAAAAGCGGAGAAAGCGGCTAGGCGAGCGGAACTCTTCGGCGGGAATTGACCCAAATCAAGGCCCTAAGCGCCCCATTGAAGGGGTTTTCGGTATAATCGCGGGCTCCCTAAATCGAATTTTCGATGGTTGGGTTGTTCACTGCTTTCACGTCTTCACGGGAGTGGGAATGTCCAATCTGAGCAATGCATTGCAACTGAACGCGATTCACAGTCAGTTGCCAGTCACGGCTTACTTTGACGAAGCGCTTCTCAAGCGCGAAATCGACACGCTGTTCAAACGCGGTCCTCGCTATATCGGCCATGAACTCATGGTGCCCGAGGCGGGAAGTTATTTTGCTTTGCCCGGCGAGGGCGAAGGGCGTCTGCTCGTCCGTAACAAACAGGACGAAATCGAGTTGCTTTCCAACGTGTGCCGCCACCGCCAGGCCATCATGCTCAAGGGGCGTGGCACGGCGGAGAACATCGTATGTCCGCTGCATCGCTGGACTTACGACCTCGACGGCCAGTTGCTGGGCGCACCGCATTTCGCCGATAACCCCTGCCTCAACCTCGGCAAATCTCAGTTGCAGAACTGGCAGGGCCTGTTGTTCGAGGCGAGCGGCCGTGACGTCGCGGCCGATCTGGCGCGGCTCGGTCCGGCGAAACATTTCGACTTTTCGGGCTACATGTTCGATCACGTCGAAATGCACGAGTGCAATTACAACTGGAAGAGCTTTATCGAGGTGTACCTCGAGGATTATCACGTCGCACCGTTTCATCCGGGTCTGGGAAGCTTTGTTTCCTGCGATGACCTGACCTGGGAATTCGGCGACTGGTATAGCGTTCAGACGGTTGGCGTGCACAAGAACCTGGAAAAGCCGGGTAGCCCGACGTACCGCAAGTGGCACGACGAAGTGCTGCGCTTCCGTGACGGCAAAATGCCCGAGTTCGGTGCTATCTGGATGGTCTATTACCCCGGCATCATGATCGAGTGGTATCCGCATGTGCTCGTGGTGTCGTGGCTGATTCCGCAAGGGCCGCAGAAGACCACGAATATCGTGGAGTTCTATTACCCGGAGGAAATCGCGCTGTTCGAGCGTGAATTCATCGAGGCGGAACGGGCGGCGTATATGGAAACGGCGCGCGAGGACGACGAGATCGCCGAGCGTATGGACGCGGGAAGGCGCGCGCTGATGAAGCGCGGCGAGTCGCAAGTCGGGCCGTATCAGAGCCCGATGGAATCAGGGATGCAGCACTTTCATGAATTCTTGCGGCGGCAGTTGGGCGAGATTTGAGGCGTTAGCGGTTTGAATAAGAAAGACGGGCTCAGGCCCGTCTTTTTTTGTTTAGACTTGAAACTTAACTACCGCGACGCGCCGTCCATCGGCCCGCCAAGCCGCGCGTTCGCCCCGGGAGCTGTCATGCCGCACACTCACTACACCACGCTTATCTCCGCGATCAACCTTGTCGAACGCCTCGCCGCCGCACCCGGCAGCGTGTTTATCGTCGATTGCCGCTTCGACCTCGCCGCGCCCGAAGCCGGCCAAGCCGCTTACGCAGCCGGACATATTCCGGGCGCACATTATCTGCATCTCGATCGCGATTTGTCGGGCGCGAAGACGGGCAAGAACGGCCGCCATCCGTTGCCGGAACGCGCGGCGCTGGTCGCCGCGCTCAGGCGTGTGGGCCTGAACGAAGGTCAGCAAGTTGTCGCCTACGACGCCCAGGGCGGCATGTACGCAGCACGTCTGTGGTGGCTGTTGCGCTGGCTGGGCCACGATTCCGTCGCACTGCTCGACGGCAGCCTGAACGCGTGGCAAGCGGCCGGTCAACCTCTCGATACAGCGACACCGCCCGCATCCGAAGGCACGTTCAAGGCCGGTGCGCCGCTGGCGGTCACGTTTGACGTCGACGCCGTCGTGCGCAATCTGAGCACGCACGAACGAGTGCTGATCGATGCCCGGTCGGCGGACCGGTATCGCGGAGAAAACGAGACGCTTGATCCGGTTGGCGGCCATATTCCGGGCGCGCTGAACCGCTTTTTCAAGGACAACCTGAATGCCGATGGCCGCTTCAAAACCGCGCACGAATTACGCGAGACGTTTAGCGGGCTGCTTGGGGCGACGTCGCCTGATCGAGTGGTGCTGCAATGCGGTTCGGGCGTGACGGCCTGCCATAACGCACTGGCGATGGAAATCGCCGGCCTGCATGGCGCGGCGCTGTATGGGGGATCGTGGAGCGAATGGTGCGCGGACGGCTCACGGCCAGTGGCAACAGGCGCGACTGTCTGAGATTTATGCTTCGCCGCGGGTGAGAGCCAGCGAAGCGACGCGAGTGGGCGGCGGTTTCGGCCGCCCATGGCTGCAAAGGAGACGCGGCGAAGTCCGTAGCGCACACAGGATCGCGTCCGCGCTGCAGCCTCATCACTTCACGCCATGCTCCCTGAACCACGCCAACGCGCGCTTCCAGCCATCTTCCGCATCGGCTTTCCGATAACTCGGCCGATAATCCGCGAAAAATGCATGCGGCGCGTCGTCATAAACCACGATTTGCGAGCCCCGCGCGACCGCCGGTCCCGTCGCAATCGCCTGCTTCATCTGCTCGAGCGAGTCTTGAGGGATGCTTGGATCGAGCTTGCCGAACAGGCCGAGCACCGGCGCCTTCAAGTTTGACGCGAGATCGAGCGGATTCGCCGGATTGTTCTGCGTCTTCGGCCCCACCACCCGTCCGTACCACACCACCGCCGCTTTAAGCTGCGGATTGCGCTCGGCATACAGCCAGGTGATGCGGCCACCCCAGCAAAAACCATTGATCCCGAGCCGATGTAAATCGCCACCATGTTCGCCCGCCCAGGCAACGGTCGAGTCGATATCGGAGAGCACCTGGTCGTCCGGTACTTTAGAGACGAGTTGCTCGTTCAACTGCTGCATCGATGTGTATTTCGACGCATCGCCTTCGCGCACATATAGATCAGGCGCGATGGCCAGATAACCGAGTTTGGCAAAGCGCCGGCAGACATCGGCAATATGCTCGTGCACGCCGAAAATCTCGTGAATCACGATGATCACCGGCAAGTGCGTCTTGCCCAAGGGCTGTGCCCGATACGCGGGAATAAGCGTGCCATCGGCGGCCTTGAACCCGACCGGACCGGCTTCCAGACCTTCGCTATCGGTGATGATGGTTTGCGCGGACACCGGCATCACGCAGGCGGCAAAACCGCTGCCGACCGCGGCCTTGATAAACGTGCGCCGGTTGAACGGGACATGCGGAACGAGGCTGTCGATATCAGGCGTAAGCATGCAAAGCTCCAGCGGCATGGGCCGCGAAGGACACTGGCACACGGTGCTAGCGAACCAGGCATCCGGTATGGGTAAGCCACGCCAACAGCCCGCAAGCCGAAAGCACGGCAACGACTAATTGATATCCGCTCTAAATCACTTTAGCCACTTTGAAGGGCCTGTTGTGCTCCAAAGCCGGCCGCCCATTCTAAACAACTCTAATGCAGCTTGACGCGTGGCGCGGTGGAGCGCCGCAGCCAGTGAGCGACCGTATCGAGCGCCATGCGCGCCCAGCCGTGCAGCGCCGCAATATGCATGCGGTAGAGCGACTGATACATGAAACGCGCGAACAGCCCTTCGATCAGCATGTTGCCGCCGATCAACCCACCCATCAGGCTACCCACCGCGCTGAAATGCCCGAGCGACACCAGCGATCCGAAGTCGCGATACGTGTAGTCGGGCAACGGCTTGTCCTCCAGCCGGCGCTCAAGCGACTTCAGCAGGAAACTCGCCTGCTGATGCGCGGCTTGCGCGCGCGGCGGCACGTTGCGCCCGTCCTTCTCGCCGCCGGGCCACGGACACGCGGCGCAATCGCCGAGAGCGAAAATGTTGTCGTCGGTTTCCGTTTGCAGCGTGCGGCGCACGATCAGCTGGCCGAGCCGGTTAGTCGCCAGGCCGTCGAGTTTCGCGAGCACGCCCGGCGCGCGGATACCGGCCGCCCAAACGGTCAAATCCGCCGCGATGGTCTTGCCGCTCGCCGTGCGGATGGACCCGCGCGACACTTCGGCCACCGTCTCGCTCGTCATCAGCGAAACGCCGAGTTTGTCCAGCAAGTCGGCGGTCGCGGTGGACACGCGCTCGGGCAACGCGGGCAGAATACGCGGCCCGGCTTCGATCAGCACAATTCCAATATCGTGTTTCGGATCGAGTTTGTGGAGCCCGTAAGCGTGCAGCACTTGCGCCGTGTTACGCAATTCCGCCGATAACTCCACACCCGTCGCCCCGCCGCCGACAATCGCAACCTGAATCCGCGGCTGTCTCGGCCCGGTATTGGATGCGTTGGCCGCATCCGGCTCCGGCGCCCGGTACTCCGCTCGAATGCACGCCGCGATCAGCCGTTTGCGGAACAATTCGGCTTGATCGACGGTATCGAGTGCGAGCGAATTTTCTTGTGCACCCTGAACGCCAAAAAAGGCCGTCGTGCTGCCGATCGCCACGATCAGCGTGTCGTATTCCAGATCGCGCTGCGGCATCAACTCGCCGGCTTCATCGTCGAGAAGGGGGCCGAGCGTGACGCGTTTAGCAGCCCGGTCGACGCTCAGCAGATCGCCCTGCTGGAACTCGAAACCATGCCAGCGCGCCTGCGCGGCGTATGGCAGTTCCTGCGAGAAAGGGTCCATGCTGCCGGCCGCGACCTCATGCAGCAACGGCTTCCAGATGTGCGTGGAATTACGGTCAACCAGCGTGACTTGCGCGCGCGCTGCGCGCTTGCCATCTGCGCTGCCGAATTTGTCGCCAAGACGCGTGGCCAGTTCAAGGCCGCCCGCTCCGCCGCCGACGATGATGAAACGGTGCATGCACATTCCCCCAATGACATCATTCAAAACCAACTGGCGGCGATCCGCGCGCTCAGTGAGCCTCTTCCCAGTTATTGCCCACGCCGACTTCCGCCACCAGCGGCACCTTCAGTTGGGCGACGCCGCACATCAATTCCGGCAGGCGCTTGCGGACCTCCGGCAACTCGGCTTCGGGCACTTCGAGCACGAGTTCATCGTGGACTTGCATGATCATCTTGGTCTGGATCTTCGATGCTTCCAGCCAGTCCTGCACGGCGATCATCGACAGCTTGATCAGGTCGGCAGCCGTGCCTTGCATCGGCGCGTTGATCGCGGCGCGCTCGGCGCCTTGCCGGCGCGGTCCGCTGCCGCCGTTGATCTCGGGCAGCCACAAGCGCCGTCCGAACACGGTCTCGACGAAACCATCGCGCTTCGCCTTCGTACGCGTTTCGTCCATGTAGTTGGCAACACCCGGATAACGCTGAAAATACCGGTCGATATACAGCTTCGCCGCATCGCGCGAAATTCCGATATTCGATGCCAGCCCAAACGCGCTCATGCCATAAATCAAGCCGAAGTTGATGACCTTTGCGATGCGCCGCTGATCGTTCGATACCTCAATGGGCGTCACGCCGAAAATCTCCGAAGCAGTCGCGCGATGCACGTCTTCGCCTTCGGCGAACGAGCGCATGAGCGACGGATCGCCCGAGATATGCGCCATGATCCGCAGCTCGATTTGCGAGTAATCCGCCGACACGATCTTGCTTCCCGGCGGCGCGATGAACGCCTCGCGAATCCGCCGGCCTTCGGCCGTACGCACCGGGATATTCTGCAAGTTCGGTTCATTCGATGACAAGCGCCCCGTCACCGCCACGGCTTGCGCATAGTTCGTATGCACGCGGCCGGTCCGCACGTTGACCATGCGCGGCAGCTTGTCCGTGTACGTGGACTTCAGCTTCGACAAGCCGCGATGTTCCAGCAAAATCTTCGGCAGCGGATAATCTTCGGCGAGCTTCTGCAGCACTTCTTCGTCGGTGGAAGGCGCGCCGCTCGGCGTCTTCTTGACCACCGGCAATTGCAGCTTCTCGAAGAAAATCTGGCCAATCTGTTTCGGCGAACCCAGGTTGAATTCGCCGCCCGCGAGCATGTACGCCTCGGCTTCCAACTGAATCAGGCGCGTGGCAATCTGGCCGCTTTGCACGCGCAGCAACTCACCATCGATCAGCACGCCGTTACGCTCCATCTTGCGCAGCACGCGCGACGTCGGCATTTCTATGTCGCGATAGACCTTGAGTAAATCCGCTTCATCGGCAAGCTGCGGATAGAGCGCCTGATGCAACCGCAACGTGATGTCCGCGTCTTCCGCCGCGTAGGGCGCGGCCTGGTCGAGCGCGACTTCATCGAAGCCAATCTGCGACGCGCCCTTGCCCGCCACCTCTTCATACTTGATGGTCTTCGCGCCCAGATGCCGCAGCGCGAGATTGTCCATGTCGTGCGGCCGGTGCGATTCTAAAACATACGATTGCAACAACGTGTCGTGCTCGACACCATTCAATTCGATACCGTAGTTCGCCAGCACTTGTTCATCGTATTTCAGATGCTGACCCACCTTCTTCTTCGACGGATCTTCAAGCCACGATTTAAGCTTCTGCAAGACCTCGTCGCGCGGCAATTGCAGCGGCGCATCCGGTCCGCGATGGGCAACCGGAATATACGCCGCGCGCCCCGGCTCGACCGATACCGACAACCCGACCAGTTGGGCGAGCATGGGGTCGAGCGCGGTCGTTTCGGTATCGAAGGAAGTCAGCTCGGCGGCGTTGATGCGCGCGAGCCATTCGTCGAATTGCTCCCACGTCTGCACCGTTTCGTAATGCCGTTCCATTTCGGTGGCCGGCGCAGGCGGCGTGTCCACCGGGCCTTCCACCGCGTCCGCAATCTCCACTTCCCGCAGCCAGGTCTTGAAACCGTGGCGCGTGAACAGGTCGCGCAGCTCGTCGCGGGCCTCGGGCCGCGCCGGAAGCGTTTCCTCGATCGACACGATCTGCTCCGTCAGGTCGCAGTCCGTCTGTACGGTAACGAGCTTTTTCGCCATGGGGAGGAACGTCAAAGCCTTGCGCAGATTGTCTCCCACCGCACCTTTGATTTCGTCCGCATGTGCCACGATGCCATCAAGGGTTTCGTATTGTGTGAGCCACTTCAACGCTGTCTTCGGCCCGCACTTTTCAACCCCCGGTACGTTATCGACCGTATCGCCGATGAGCGAGAGATAGTCGACGATCCGCTCCGGCGGCACGCCGAACTTACCCTGCACCCCGGCGCGATCGAGCGTCTCGTTGGACATCGTGTTGATGAGGGTGACATGATCCGTCACAAGCTGTGCAAGATCCTTGTCCCCGGTCGATACGACCACTTTCATGCCGCGCTTTTCGGCGGCAACTGCAAGCGTGCCAATGACGTCGTCGGCCTCCACGCCTTCGATCATCACCAGCGGCCAGCCGAGCGCTCGCACGATCACGTGGATGGGCTCTATCTGTTTGGAGAGGTCTTCGGGCATCGATGCCCGGTTTGCCTTGTAATCTGGATACCAGTCGTCACGAAATGTCTTGCCCTTGGCGTCGAATACGCACGCGCTATACTCTGCGTTGATGTCTTTTCGCAACCGCCGCAGCATATTGATCATTCCGTACAACGCGCCGGTTGGACCGCCGTCAGGGCCGCGCAGATCCGGCATGGCGTGGTAGGCCCGATAGAGATAGCTGGATCCGTCGACCAATAGCAGGGTCTTACCTTCAAGATTAAGTTCTTCAGGCATTATGAACAAAAGAAAAGTGATTCCGAGTCTGCGATCGCTCGCAGATCAAGAGCGCGCGACAGCCAAGAAGGCCCGCGCATCGTGGCAGATGTTCACGATTATGGCAGAGTTTATCGAGGCGACCGAGTACCTCTCCGAGATCCGTCCTGCCATCAGCATCTATGGTTCGGCGCGCCTGAAACCGGAGTCGCCGTACTACAAGCTCACCATAGAAATCGCGCAGAAATTCTCCGACGCGGGCTTCGCCGTCATCTCCGGCGGCGGCCCCGGCATCATGGAGGCCGCCAACAAGGGCGCCCATGCGGGGAAGTCGCCATCGGTGGGGCTGAACATAGAGTTGCCGCACGAGCAGTCGGGCAACCAGTGGCAGGATATCTCGCTGCGCTTCCGGCACTTCTTCACGCGCAAGGTTACGTTCGTGAAGAATTCGGACGCGGTGGTGGTCATGCCGGGCGGTTTCGGTACGCTCGATGAAATGGCCGAAGTGCTGACGCTGATCCAGACCAAGAAGTCGCGGCACGTGCCTATTGTGCTGGTCGGCGCCGAGTTCTGGGAAGGCTTGCTCTCGTGGTTCCGCAACACGCTGGTTCCGACCGGCGTGATCAGCGAGAAGGATCTCAACCTGATGCAGGTGATCGACGATCCGGACCAGGTGCTGGAAGCCGTGCTGCAGTTCTACGAAGACCGCGAGACCGCGGAAGAACCGCCGGCCGAAGGTAAGTCGGACGAAGACCGGATGTTCTATCTTTGATGGCTTGATAGCAGATGCACTAAAAAAGCGGCTCCTTTCGGAGCCGCTTTTTTGCTTGATCGGAATGCTATTGGAACGCCACCTCGGCAAAACCGCGCAACTTCCGGCTATGCAGTTTCGATAGCCCGTTCATGCGCAGCAGTTCCATCGCCTTCACGCCGATCTGCAAGTGCTGATCCACTTGCGCACGATAAAACTGATCCGCCATGCCCGGCAATTTCAATTCGCCGTGCAAAGGTTTATCGGAGACGCAAAGCAAGGTTCCGTAAGGCACGCGAAAACGGAATCCATTGGCAGCAATGGTTGCGCTTTCCATATCGAGCGCAATGGCGCGGCTTTGCGACAACCGCTGTACCGGCTCACGGTGATCGCGTAACTCCCAATTACGATTGTCGACGCTCGCCACGGTTCCCGTGCGCATGACGTGCTTCAAATCAATGCCTTCGAGTTTCGTCACTTGCGCCACCGCTTTCTCCAGCGCGACCTGGACTTCAGCCAAGGCAGGGATGGGAATCCAGAGCGGCAAGTCGGCGTCGAGCACGTGGTCTTCGCGCACATAACCATGCGCCAATACATAGTCGCCCAGACGCTGCGTATTCCTCAATCCCGCGCAATGTCCAAGCATGATCCACGCATGCGGCCGTAGTACGGCTATATGATCCGTGATCGTCTTCGCATTCGACGGACCCACGCCAATATTGACCATGGTGATGCCGCTGCCATCGGCACGTTTCAGATGATACGCGGGCATCTGCGGCAAGCGCAGAGGGGCTACGCCCTGTTGCTCCTCTTGGGAGTCGCCAAGATTTTCATTGCCGGTAATCACGTCGCCGGGTTCCACGAACGACATGTATTCGCTTCTATACGCCCGCGTTTCTTCATCGTCCGCACGTGACATGATCTTGCGGCCCAGCTTCACGAACTCATCGATATAAAACTGGTAGTTCGTATAGAGCACATAGTTCTGGAAATGCGTAGGCGATGTCGCGGTGTAATGCTTGAGCCGATGCAAGGAGAAATCCACCCGCGCCGCCGTGAACAATGCAAGCGGATGCGGTTCGCCCGGCGCCGGTTCATAGGTGCCGTTCACAATGCGGTCGTCGAGGAGCGCGAGATCGGGCATATCGAAGATATTGCGCATGGCGAGCAGCCGGTCGCGATCCAGATCGCCTTCCAGGTGAATGCCTTCTGCAAATGCAAAGTGAATGGGCACGGGTTGCGCCGACACACCGACTTCAATCCCGACGTGATGGTTCTTGGTCAGCAGCCGCAATTGCTCGCGATAATAATGGCCGAATAAATCCGGCCGCGTGAGCGTGGTTTCGAAAATGCCCGGCCCGGCGACAAAGCCATAAGAACGGCGTGAATCGATTTGCGTATTCAACTCGGTCCGCACGCGCACGAACGGATAACACGCGCGCACGCGATGTGAAAATGGTTCGTTTTTTCGATAGCGCGCGAACGCGTCGCGCAGGAAAGAGGTGTTGGCTTCGTAGATGGCCGATACCCGCGCAACCGCGGCCACGGGGTCGTCGAAAGACTCCGTGGGGAAGTTGTTGGCGGGGGTGGAATGGCTTGCTTGAGTCCGGTCGTTTGTCATGATCTTCTGCGCTCTTGTGATGAATCGACATTAACACGGAAGAACCACACGCCCATGAACACCCCTCCCGGCGATGCGTTTCTTCAACACCTTCCGCCGCGCCAACACGGTTTCATTGAAACCAGCGCAAAATAAGGCTTTTGGGAAGGAGTCAACGTCCCTTTAGTGTCCCCTTAGCGAGTGCGTTTTGCTAAAATCCGGGCACTCATCTGGAGAAACATCATGAAGCCGCTTCAATCTGTCGCCATCGCGGCCATTCTCGCCGCAGCCAGCATGGGCGCCTACGCGCAATCGGCCGTCGCGACGGATGAACCTCCGGCGCACGTCATGTCGCCGGAAGAGAATGCCGGCCTGCCAGACCTGAAGGCCATCAACCGGCCCGCCGCACAAGTTACCTCGAAGGTCGAAATTTCGCCGCCGCGCCTGCCGAGCTATCACGAGCAAAGCACGAACGGCACGGAAATCACGGAATATCGCGACAAAGGCAAACCCGTTGAAATCGATGTGCGCTCGAACTTCGGCACGCGTTATCAGATGAGCGCCCCCGCCGACACGTCGCCGACTGTCCGCGATAACGGCAAGCCCAGCACGCGCCTGCCTTCGTGGAACCTGAAGTACTGAGCGTTTATTGAAGGCTTGTTGAGCGTTTGTTGAACGCTCAACCCCCTGCGACGACCGCCGTTTCATCCGCTGGGCCCAACGTTGCGCCGCCGTATGTGTCGTGTGCAACGTGTGTCGGCACCGCAACGCCTGACTGACGCGCCCGTCGCATTGCGTCGCCGGTCATCCTGCATGTTCACCCTCATCAAAGCTCTCCCGCATGGCCGTATTCACCGCTGTCACCGATTCCCAGCTCACCGACTGGCTGCAACACTACGAACTCGGCGAAGCCGTCGACTTTCGTGGCATTGCATCCGGTATCGAAAACAGCAACTTCTTCCTGACGACCACGCGCGGCGAGTATGTGCTGACGATCTTCGAGAACCTCACGGCCACGCAATTGCCGTTTTATCTCGATTTAATGCGTCATTTGGCGTCGCACGCGGTGCCGGTTCCCGATCCCATGCCACGTCGCGACGGCTCGCTTTTCGGCACGCTGAACGGCAAGCCGGCGGCGATCGTGACGAAACTGGACGGCGCGCCGGAAATGTCGCCGGGTCCGTTGCATTGCATCGAAGTGGGTCAGATGCTGGCGCGGCTTCATTTGGCCGGCCGGGATTTCCCCGTGCATCAGCCAAACTTGCGCAGCCTCGCGTGGTGGCAGGAGAACGTGCCCGCCGTGCTTTCGCATTTGAGCGACGCACAGCGCGCGCTGGTCACCAGCGAACTCGAGTATCAGGCGGCGTTTTTTGCATCGGAAGAGTATCGGTCGATGCCCGAAGGTCCGTGTCATTGCGACTTGTTCCGCGACAACGTGCTGTTCGCGCATCCGACGGCCGATGAGACGCGGCTCGGCGGATTCTTCGATTTCTATTTTGCCGGCAACGACAAATGGCTCTTCGATGTCGCCGTCTGCGTGAACGACTGGTGTGTCGATCTGGCGACCGGCGCGCTGGATATCGCGCGGGTCAATGCGTTGTTGCGCGCTTATCAGACAGTGCGGCCGTTCACCCCGGCCGAAGCGCATCACTGGAACGACATGCTGCGCGCGGGCGCGTTGCGCTTCTGGGTGTCGCGTCTTTATGATTTTTACCGGCCACGCAAAGCCGAGATGCTAAAACCGCACGATCCAGGCCATTTCGAACGCATTTTGCGCGAGCGCATCAAAGTTGCGCCTCCTCCCGTTCACGGTAATTAATCAATGCAATTGATCGAAGTCCCCGCTAAAACCGGTTATGTGTGGTTCCGCCAGGGTATCTGGCTGTTTCGCCGGAATCCGCTCGCGTTTCTCACGGTGTTCTTCGCCTATCTGTTTGCCATGACGCTGATCTCGCGGCTGCCGCTGATCGGTCCCGTGCTGCCGCTGCTGCTGATTCCGGGCGTAGCCGTGGGGTTCATGGCGGCTTGCCGCAATACGATCGCCAAGAAACCGGTCTGGCCGACGGTGCTCGTCGACGGCTTTCGTTCCTATGGGCAGATCGTTGCCCGCCGCCTGCTGGTGCTTGGCGTGATCTATGTGGCAGCCATGGGTTTGATTTTCGCCGCGTCCGCGCTGGCTGACGGCGGCTTGCTGCTCAACTTGATGCTCGGCAACGGCCCGGCCGGTGACCCCGAAACCGTGGCGGCGAGCTTCAATCCGCTTGCGGTCCTGGTTGCCATGGTCTGCTATCTGCCGGTTGCCATGCTGTTCTGGTTCGCGCCCATTTTGGTCGCCTGGCACGACGTGCCGCCGGTGAAAGCGCTGTTTTTCAGCTTCGTGAGTTGCTGGTGCAATCGCGGCGCCTTCGTGATTTACGGCGTGTTGTGGATTGGTATTGCGCTAGCCGTTTCTTTCGGACTCAGCGCGTTGATGCAGGTGCTCGGCGCGGCGCAGGACATGGCCCTCGCGGTGTTGATGCCGGCGTCCATCCTCGTGACAACCGCGTTGTATTGCTCGTTTTACGCGACGTATCGCGGCTGTTTCGGCGTGCAATCGGAAGAAACGCCGGACATCCCGGATCCGTCCGAACCGCAGATGTGAGTGTTGCCCAATAAACAGGACAGATGATTCGAACGCCGATGACTATTCAGTCATCGGCGTTTTTGTTTGAGGTTTCGCGAAGCGAGAACACGCGGTTTCCTTCGTGCGCTAAATATTTGCGTACACTTACGCCACATCCATTTTTAGCGTGTTCAGGTCGGACTGTCATGACTTCTACCCCGCAATTTCCGCTCGAACTCGATGCCCAGCTTTGTTTCGCGCTGTACTCGACTTCGCTCGCGATGACCAAGACGTACAAGCCGCTGCTGGATAAGGTCGGGCTGACCTATCCGCAATATCTGACCATGCTGGTGCTATGGGAGAGCGACGACCTCACCGTCAAGCAGATGGCCGAACGGCTAAGCCTCGATTCGGCCACCATGACCCCATTGCTCAAGCGCCTGGAAGCGCAAGGGTACGTCAAGCGCGTGCGCGGCATTGAAGACGAACGGCAAGTGCATATCCACCTTACCGATGCCGGCCGTGAACTGAAGAAAGCCATTCGCGGCATTCCCGGCGAGATCTACTGCGCCGCCGGATCGGATGCCGACCGGCTTATCAAGCTGCGGGACGATCTGGTACGCCTGCGCGCATCGTTAATGGAATACAACGACGCTTAAAACACCGATAGTCACAATCAATCACGTTCAGGTGAATTTAGTTTGTACACAAATTATTATCGCGATATATTTATTCTCGTTTGGCACCGCGTTACCGTACTTGGATCCTGCAGTACCCTTTCTGCCGCCGAGCGGCAACCATTGAACAGGAGAACATCATGAGCATTCTTTACACAGCAACCGCAACGAGCACGGGTGGCCGCGACGGCCGGGCAGTGTCGTCGGATGAAAACCTGGATGTCAAATTGAGTGCGCCGAAGGCATTGGGTGGCACGGGCGCAGCGGGCACGAACCCGGAACAGCTCTTTGCCGCTGGCTATTCAGCCTGTTTCCTGAGCGCAATGAAGTTTGTCGCCAGCCAGGAAAAGAAGACCATTCCCGCCGATACGACAGTGACCGCCGACGTAGGCGTGGGCCCGAATGACAAAGGCGGTTTCGCGCTGGACGTTGAATTGCGGGTTTCGCTGCCGGGACTGGATGCGGCTGAAGCGCAAAAGCTGGTGGAGACGGCTCACCAAGTGTGCCCGTACTCGAATGCGACACGCAATAATGTCGACGTGCGCGTCAAGCTGGTCTGAGCATCACAGCGTGGGCGCGCGGTTGAGCGACGAAAATCCTCGCGCCTGTCGCTCCAGCAAGCCTACGGCGCATAGCCCAGACGTCCCAGACGCAAAAATGCCGGCCTTGTGGCCGGCGTTTTTTTGCTTCGACAACGCCGTTTTCAGCGTGACGAATCCTGCTTTTCCTTCTACGAACTACGAACTCCGCAGAATTACTGCGCGAGCCACGAAGGATGACGCGAGTTTGCGCGACGATCCAGCTTCTGCATGCGGTATTCAAGGTCGTAAATGTCGCTGGCTTCGGCCAGGTAAGCGTCGTTACGCTCCTTGTCACGCTGGTCAGCGGATTTGGTCAGGAACAGGAAGAGGCGGCTGAGCAGATACATGGTGAACCTCGCTTGAGTGATTAGGGTAAGTACCTAGTGCTTTGAACGAAGTATAGGGTAATCCCTAATCAAATGCTAGTGCTCAAAAAAGAATCACGTTGATACGAAAGACTTTTTTACAACACTTGAGGCCTAGACCAGGGTTTCGTCGCGAACGGCTGATTGCACGCGGCGCTGGTATTTGAAGAATTCCCACAGCATGGCCGATGCGTCCGGCCCTTTGGATGAATGGAACTGCACGGTGTCGTCGCCGCCGCTCCAGGCATGGCCCAATCCACGGACGATGCACGTCTTGATAACCCGCCGCCCGCTTTTGACGTAATCCGTCACCACGCTGTCGGCGTGCGTTTCCTCCCGGCGCTCGCCGTTGCGCCAGGCGCCGTCAGCATCGATGAAACGGTTCAGGCGCAGGAATTCCGTCGTCAATTGCTCAGCGTTCGTCTTCGATACGACCGAATCCAGTTCGCCGTGGATGATGATGGCCGGCATGCCGGGGTAATCGGCGACATCGACGGCAGCGTCGATCAGGCCGACCGGATCGCTACGGCTGCCCCGCCGCATGGCGTCCATTGCGCCGATGGCGGAGCTTGCATCGCCGAAAACCACGCCTGAGTGCAAGCCGACCGCCGCGAACATTGATGGATATTTAACGGCGAGCATGGCTGCCAGCCCCGCACCGGCCGACATACCGGCCAGATAGATGCGTTCGGGGTCGAAATGATGACGCGCGACTGCTTCCCGCACCAGGGAAACGACCGCTGCCGCTTCGCCCCCGCCTGAGTTGGCGGAATTTTCGTACCAATGCCAGCAGCGATGGACGTGCGCCGTCTTCGATTGCTCGGGGTACAGCACGGCGAATCCGAACCGGTCAGCCAGCAAATTAATACGCGTGCCTTGCGCAAACTCTTCAGCCGATTGCTGGCAGCCGTGCATCATCACGACGAGCGGCATGTCCGTGAGGGACGCACCAGTCGGCAGATACAACGCGTACGCCAGATGGTTGACGAACCGGCCGGCCGTTGGGGGGGCCGAATGGAATGATCGGCTCCACTTTCCCGCGGCCCACGCCGAGGCGCGCGGCCTGACCCGCGACTCGCGTGCTACACGCGGTTTGGGTGTAATTTTGGGGCTGATCTTCGGTTTCGCCGCAGCCGGTTTAGCCGCCTTGGCGCGAACAGGCTTCGCCGGAGCGCGCGATTTCGGCGCTCTGGGCGGAGCGATCTGTGTCGCTACAAGGCGTTTCAAGCCTCGTAGCCAGAGTTTTGTCAGGCTTTTTGGCATGGAATTCGGGTCCGTACACGGAGACGTGGATCGTCAAACCGGTCGGGAAACCCATCGGGAATGACGAATGTTGTGCAGTGCACAATAGCATTTATTCCGCGACTGTGCGCGCACCACAGAATTTCACATTGCGTCACTTTGTCGTCACTTAGACTGTTGATAGGGTACGTTGCACGAATTTTGCATCGATCCATTGCAATTTATAGTCTCCCTCTAAAAAATTTTAAGGGCCACCCGGCAGGTATACTGTCGGCTTTCTCCCGCTCCGCAGAAACAATCTTCATGCCCGACTTGCCACTTTCGCTTTGGCTCTCCATTACTTCGCTCGGCAGCGTCGGCGTCATGATTCCGCTCGCGCTCGCCGTTGCCGCATGGCTGGCGCTGGGCTATCCATGGCGCTATGCCGCGTGCTGGCTTGCTGTGCTTGGCGGTGCCAGCGTCCTGGTCGCGCTGACGAAGATCGCGTTCATGGGCTGGGGTGTCGGTGTGCGCGGCCTGGATTTCACGGGCATCAGCGGTCACGCGATGGTGTCGTCGGCGGTATTGCCGGTGGCGTTGTTCGTCGCGTGTTTACCGGGGCGGCAATGGGTGCGCGCGTTCGGCGTTTCCGTAGGCGTGCTGACTGGAATTGTGGTCGGCATATCGCGGATCTTCCTGAATGCCCATTCAGTGTCCGAGGTAGTGACAGGATGTGGGCTCGGTGCGCTCGCGGCGCTGGTGTTCGTGGTGTTCGCCTGGCGCGCTGAATCCGGCAAGTTGTCGGCGGCGCCGGTTGCGGTGAGCCTTGCGATGGTGGCTATCGTGCTGCACGGGATTTCGGTGCCGACGCAGCGCTGGATCACCGATATCGCCCTGCATTTGTCGGGCCGCGAGCAACCCTATATTCGCGCAAAATGGAAAGCGGGTCGCTATGACAAGCCCGTTGCACGTCCAGCGCATATTGATGTGCGGTTCTCGGGGACGACGGAATCTTAAAGGGGCGTTCGTTCGCGTCGTTGAGCGCGAATGAAGCGGCTATCGTTATAACCCCAAATATATTACGATGCGCTTTCTATTCCGTTCGACCTGTCCATCGTGTTCAATCTCAAACACTCGCTGATCGCTGCTGTCTTCACGTTCACACTGCAATCCACCGCCCACGCCGATGAAATCGTCGTGTCCGCTGCAGCAAGCCTAACCGATGCGTTCAAAACCATCGGCGACGCCTACGAGAAACAGCATCCCGGCACGAAAGTCCTGATGAACTTCGGCGCCTCCGACGTGTTGATGCAGCAAATCGTGAAAGGCGCGCCTGCCGATGTGTTCGCGTCCGCCGATCAAAAGGCCATGGACAAGGCTATCGACGAAAAGGTCATCGCCACTGAATCGCGCCGCGATTTTGCCGCCAACTCGCTCGTGCTGATCGTTCCGAAAGACAGCACGTTTGCGCCCGCCAGCGTGAAAGACCTCACGGCCGCCAGCGTGAAACGCGTGGCTTACGGCGATCCGGCATCGGTACCGGTCGGCCGCTATACCGAAGGCGCGCTCAAGCAAGCCGGTGTATGGGATGCGGTCAGCGCCAAGGGCGTGCTTGCGGCCAACGTGCGCCAAAGCCTGGACTACGTGGCGCGCGGCGAAGTGGACGCCGGCTTCGTATTCAGCACCGACGCCGCCGTGATGCCGGATCGCGTGAAAGTGGCGCTGAGCGTGCCGACGCAAACATCGATTACCTACCCGATCGCCCAGGTTGCTCAGAGCAAACACGCCGCCGATGCCCAGCAGTTCATCGCGTATGTGTTGTCGCCGGACGGCCAGAAGACGCTCGCGCAATTCGGCTTTAAACCGCCAGTGAAATAACGCGGCTCTATCAAACTTAGACTATGGACCAGGCGTGGATTCCGTTGCTGTTGTCGCTGAAAGTAGCGGGATGGGCGACGGCAATCGATGTCGTGCTCGGCGTTGCGGTGGCATTCGGCTTGTCGCGCTGGCGTTCGTCGGCGCGTGAGCTTGTCGACTCCTTGCTGACGCTGCCGCTGGTCATGCCGCCCACTGTCCTCGGCTATTACCTGCTTGTGTTACTCGGCCGGCGCGGCGTGATCGGCGCATGGCTCGACAAGTTCGACATCCAGCTGGTGTTCACATGGCAAGGCGCGGTGATCGCGTCCGCCGTGGTCGCATTTCCCCTCGTGCTGAAGTCGGCGCGAACCGCATTTGAAACCGTCGATCCGCAATTCGAACGCGCGGCACGCACGCTCGGCGTCAGCGAAACCGCCGTGTTCTTTCGCGTGACGCTGCCGCTTGCCGCGCGCGGCATTCTGGCTGGCGCATTGCTAGCGTTTGCGCGGGCGCTGGGGGAGTTTGGCGCCACGCTGATGATCGCCGGAAACTTGCCGGGCAGGACGCAGACGCTCTCGGTCGCCGTCTATGCCGCCGTTCAGGCGGGCGACGACAGCACCGCTAACATCCTCGTGATTGTCACCTCGGTTACGTGCGTGGTCATCCTGCTCGCAGCCGGCCGGCTGCTGCCGCAGCGCTCCACGGCATCGGTACGTTAGACACACATCAATGACCGCCCTGACAGTCCGCCTGCGCAAGCACTTCATCACGCCCGAGCGCGATTTCATGCTCGATATCGCGTTTCGTTCGACCAGTCAGCGCATCGTGCTGTTCGGGCCGTCGGGCGCAGGGAAAAGCCTGACATTGCAAACCATCGCCGGGTTGATCACGCCGGACGAAGGCGAAATTATCCTGAATGGAACCACGCTGCTCGATACCGCCAATGCGATCGACCTTAGCCCGCAAGCGCGCAGGATTGCGTATCTCTTTCAAGACTACGCGTTGTTCCCGCACCTGAATGTGCGCCAGAACATTGCCTTTGGCTTGAAGCGCGGCTGGTGGAATCCATCGAAGCACGTTGTTCACGCCGATGTGGACTACTGGCTGAACGCGTTCGACCTGATGCAGGTTGCGCGGCAGTTTCCGGCGCAGTTATCAGGCGGACAAAAGCAACGTGTTGCGTTGGCGCGTGCATTGGTCCCGCATCCGCAATTGCTTTTGCTCGATGAGCCCTTTTCAGCGCTCGACATGACCCTGCGCCAGCGTATGCGCCAAGAGCTGGCCGACCTTCAAAGCCGCCTGGATATTCCCATGGTGCTTATCACGCACGATCCCGACGACGTCGCCATGTTCGGCGATCAGGTCGTGAGTTTGCGCGAAGGCATCGTGCAACCGGACGATGCGCTCAACACCCTCAGTCCGTCACGCCAAGAATCACGCTCGACGCCTTGAACGCAGCGATAGCGGCCTGACCTTGCACCAGGCCGAGCGTTGCGACGCTCTCGTTGGTGATGATGGCCGTGACCGTGGTAGCGTCGTCCAGCGCCAGCGATACTTCCGCATTCACCGCGCCCGGCGTCACGCTCGACACCTTGCCGCGCAACTGGTTTCGCGCCGAAATCCGCATGGGTTCGGAAGACCCTTCGGCGTCATCGACCATCAGCATGACCCATGACGCCTTCACGAGCGCGAACGCTTCAACACCCTCCTTGAGACCAAGCGACGCGGTGCTTTCGTGCGTGACGACGGCGACTATCGACTGGCCGCCGGACAACCTGAGGTCCACTTCGTCATTGACGGAGCCACGCGTGACTTTGCTGACCGTGCCAAACAGCTGGTTGCGTGCGCTTGTCTTCATGCCGATTCGTCCAATAAGCCGCCAATCCTGCGCGAAGCCTTCAATTGCCGCGCCCGCGCGTTCCAGAAACGCCCGATGCTCCCGTTCGATCACCCGATAGGTATCGATCAGTCTCAGCGCTTTCGGCGTCAACGTGGTTCCGCCGCCGCCCTTGCCGCCCGTGGCACGCACGACGAGCGTGGTGCCGGCGAGGTTGTTCATGGTGTCGATGGCATCCCACGCCGCCTTGTAACTCATGCCGACCGCCTTCGCCGCGCCCGTGATCGAACCGGTCTGCTGGATGGCCGCGAGCAACGCGATGCGCGCCGCGCCGCCGAGCGTGGCGTCGCCGCTTTGAAACCAGACTGAACCGGCCACTTCGATGGGATCGTGCGGTGTACTACTGGATTCGTCGATCATGGGGCAGAGTGGTATGGATGTGCGGTTATTGTATCGATGCAATTCAGTTACTTGATGCGCGGCGGCTTTATCTTGCGCAGGATGCGCTCGCCTTCCGTTGCGCTCATCCGTTGCGCATTGACGGCGAAGCCCTTTGCCAAACCCTTTTGGAATTCCCCGGCCTCTTTCAGATCGGCGAGGCGCCGAGCAGCGACGGCGGCGTCGTTGCCTTCACCCAGGACGCTCTGCAGACTCCCCAACGCGTCTTCCACTTGCTTGCGGGTTTTGCGGGTCAGCATCGAGCGAAAAAACTCGAGCGCGTAACGTAAGCGCTTGGCGTGAATGCGCACTTTGTGGCGCTTCGCGGCATCGAGCGTAGTGAGATCGGGAGCCCGTTCGATCTTCCGATAATGCTTCGTGATGCGCTTCTGAGCATATTCGGCGAGCGATTGGTCCGTATGGTTCGGGGGCGGTGCGAGCGTGCCGAACCACTCGACATACGACAGCGCGAGCCGAGCGTATCGCGGGGAATTCATCGCTTCCTGCAGACGCCGGCGGGCATCGGTGCGATTGTTATCGGCTGCCTTTTGTGTCGGATTCCATGCGGCCTTGCGATGCGGATCATCGGACGCAGCGTAAGCGGGCAGCGTGGTGTCGGTGAAGACGTCCCAGTCGCGGGCATCGCCCAGCAGGTCGCCGAACCATTTCAGGTCGGGCGCGATTCCGGTATTCCATGCATCGTCGATCCAGTCAGGGAAAAGCTTGAGCGCCGTCTTCAAGCGGCGCTGGGCCACGCGCAGCTGATGCACATGTTCGACCTCGAGGCCCGCGCGCGAAGCGGCATCGTTGCCGAACCAGTGCGCTGCGACCGACTTGCCGATCGCGACGAACGCATCCGTCGGAATCGCGTCTTTCGGCAGCTTCAGCTTGGCGGCCTTGACCGGCTCGCGCGACGTGTTGCTGACGGCGACGGGCACGATCAGGAAAGGCAGCGTCTCCACAATCTCATGCGCGGCCGCGAGCAACGCTTTGCGTTCGTCAGGAGCAGCCGTGAGGGTCAGGGTTGCCGGCTGATGATCTGTATCGAGCCGCAGCGTGGCGCGCACGTGAACGCCGGTATCCATCTCGCCGGGCGTGTCCCACTGCACGACCGCAGTCTCTGTAGCTTCGCTCAATGTGAAACCGGCATTGCCGATAAGGATCTTCAAGTCACTCAGCGAGGCTTCAGACTTGATCCAGCCATGCAGCGTGTCGAAGGGCCCTGCTTCGGTTTCAATCCGCCGGATCAGCGGCCGTTCCTGATGCATTGCCACGAACACCCGATGGTCATCGTGCGTCTCGATCCCGATCTCCCAATCGGCCAGCTTTGAAGTCACGTTCGAACCCAAATGATCCAAACCCGTCCCGGCTTTTTGCGACCGCAGCAAAAAATCCATGCGATGCGCCGTGGCGAATCGACCCAATCGCGCCAGCGCTTCGTCCGGCGGACCATTCAGCGCATCCAGGGAAACCATCCTTAACTCGACGAGTTGCAACATAACTTCCTCATCATGATCGAGCGTGTTTATTGGGCAGCAAGTCGCAGACCGCTAATTCAAATCAGACGAATTTCAATCCTTTCAGGTGTCATCAAAACGCCATAAACCGTGTGCAAACATGGTCGACGTCATCGCCAGAAGCAACGCCTTTCAGTGTTTCGCCTTTCAGAGCGGCTTTAAGCCTGAATCCCCTTAAGCCCGAATCCCCTTACGTAACACGCTCAGCCTCTAAGCTCAAAGGACGTTCCATGCCTGACTTGACTCTTCCCGATAGTAACGACAGCAACGGGCCCCGCTCGCTCGGACGCCGGCTGAGCATGCCGATATTCCTCGTCGTGATTGGCGTGGGCATTATCTATTGCGTGACGCACCTGATGCACGACCTGGAGTCGGTCCAGCAGTCTTCAATACTGCCTTACGTCCTGCTCGGCGTTGCATTGATGATCGCGCTCGGATTCGAATTCGTAAATGGCTTCCACGATACGGCAAATGCCGTCGCCACCGTCATCTATACGCATTCGCTCGCGCCGAACCTCGCGGTCGTCTGGTCGGGCATGTGGAATTTTCTCGGCGTGCTGGTTTCCAGCGGCGCGGTGGCCTTCGGCATCCTGCAACTGCTGCCGGTGGAACTGATCCTGGGCGTGGGGACATCGCAGGGTTTCGCGATGGTCTTCGCGCTGCTGATCGCCGCGATCATCTGGAATCTCGGTACCTGGGCGCTCGGCATTCCTTCATCGAGCTCGCATACGTTGATTGGCTCGGTGATCGGCGTCGGCTTGATGAACCAGATGATGCACGGCCCGTCGGGGACATCGGGCGTCGACTGGGGCCAGGCTCTTGCAGTGGGCAAATCGCTGCTGTTCTCGCCGCTGGTCGGTTTCATCCTGGCAGGCTTGCTGCTCTATGTGATGAAGCTCGTGGTACGCGTTCCCGCGCTCTATAAAGAGCCGAAGAAAAATACGCCGCCGCCGTTCTGGATTCGCTGCCTGCTGATCCTGACCTGCACGGGCGTATCGTTCGCGCACGGTTCCAATGACGGCCAGAAAGGCATGGGCCTCATCATGCTGATCCTGATCGGCACCGTGCCGACCGCCTACGCGCTGAACAAGGCCGTTACGCCGGCCGAGACGCAAACCTTCCTGTCGGTCGGCCATCACGCGTCCGAAGTGCTCGGCAAATACACCAACGGCGCCGCACCGGTTGCCGATCCGCGCGCAACGGTTCAGCACTACGTACAAACCAAGAAGGTCGAGCCGGACACCGTGGTCGCGCTCCAGCAGCTCACCGATATCATCGATGGACAAGTTGGCCCTTCAGCATCGATGGCAGCCGTGCCGCAAAACATCGTGAATAACGTGCGTAACAACATGTACGTGACGTCCGAAGCGCTGCGTCTGATGGACAAGCAAAACGCACCCGCTTTCGCCGCCGATGACGCCGCCGTGCTCAAGAACTTCAAAGGCCAGCTCGATCACTCAACCAAGTTCATTCCGACGTGGGTGAAAGTGGCCGTGGCGGTAGCGCTCGGCTTGGGCACCATGGTCGGCTGGAAGCGGATCGTGGTGACGGTCGGCGAACGGATCGGCAAGACCCATCTGACGTACGGACAAGGGGCGTCGGCGGAACTGGTCGCGATGTTGACCATTGGCGCAGCCGACGTCTACGGCTTGCCGGTCAGTACGACCCATGTGCTGTCCTCGGGCGTGGCGGGGACCATGGCGGCGAACGGTTCAGGGCTGCAATGGCGCACCGTGCGCAGCCTCGCGCTTGCCTGGATCCTGACCTTGCCTGTTTCGATCGCCCTTGCTGCGGGATTGTTCTGGGTGTTCCGCGGGCTGTTCTGATCGTCCGCTGAGTCTCTTGCACGTTGCAGCACGTCAGAGCGCGAGCGGTTTTTCAAATCGCTCGCGCGTTTGCAGAATTTGCCGATAGCCGGCGGCTGTTTGTCCCTTCTCCGGCCGCCCTCCTCAATCCACTGATCTTTGCCGTCAGGCACACCGCTTGCTCTATCTAAGCGGCAATCGCGAGGGTATTTGGTGCTGCGGGACACGCAAGCTGAGGCAAACCGCCAATACTCACGCCGCATCACGCGCGGCATCGCCATTCACTCTTCAGCAGACTTTAATAAATAAGGAGAAGTGGAATGATCGGAACAATCTTGCTTGTCGTGTTGATCTTGCTGCTGCTAGGCGCTTTCCCCTCATGGCCGCACAGCCGTAGTTGGGGATACGGCCCAAGCGGAATTTTGGGCGTGGTCGTGATTATCGTGATCGTGCTGCTGCTTATGGGACGAATCTAGCGTTAAGTTGATCGGCGTGTCAGCTGCTTGGCCTTGCAGTCATGCGCTGACTTAACACCGACGGCGCCTTAGTCAAAGCGGGCCCTAGCCAGCATGCCGGGAACCGCTGCGTTATTGCCCGCCTAGGGAACGCTGCTAAAAAGAACGCCTGCCTGAGGGAGAACATCCCTGACGGCAGGCGGTTTTTATTGGCTTTTCATTGAGTGGTTTTGACCGCTCTTCGACAACCGCTAATCCAGGAGTACACATTCATGGATCTCCATCTTGAAGGCAAACTCGCGCTTGTTTCGGGATCGACGAAAGGCATCGGCCTGGCCATTGCCACCGGACTGGCGCGTGAAGGCGCGCACGTAATCGTGAACGGGCGCAAGCAAGCGTCTGTTGATGAAGCCCTGCAAAAGCTGCGAGCCGAGGTGCCGGATGCAAACGTGGAAGGCTTTGCCGGCGATCTCTCCGATGCCAGCCAGATCGATGCGCTGGTCGCGCGCTATCCGGCTGTGGATGTGCTGGTGAACAACCTGGGCATCTTCGATCCAAAGCCGTTCGAGGACATTCCGGACGACGAATGGTCGCGTTTCTTCGATACCAACGTGATGTCGGGCGTACGCCTGGCGCGTGCTTATCTGCCGAAGATGAAAGCGAAGAACTGGGGCCGAGTGGTGTTTATCAGCAGCGAAAGCGGTATTCAGATTCCCGTCGAGATGATCCATTACGGCGTGACGAAAACAGCGCAGTTGGGATTGTCGCGTGGGCTCGCCGAACACTGCGCAGGCACGGGCGTGACGGTGAACGCGGTGTTACCCGGTCCGACGCATTCCGATGGTCTCGATGAAATGGCCACGAAGGGCATGGGCGACAAGTCGTTCGCAGAATTCGAGAAAGGCTTCTTCGAAACGGCACGCCCGAGTTCACTGCTCAAGCGTTTTGCCACGACGGAGGAGGTAGCAAATATGGTGGTGTACGTGTGCTCGGAAGCGTCTTCGGCCACGAATGGCGCCGCGCTGCGAGTGGACGGCGGAGTCGTGCGGTCGGCTTTTTAGAACGTGGGTTGCCGCGCTAGGTCAGCATGCTAAAACGCAAGATCACACGCGCAAGACACGTCCATCCGGCCCGATCAGCGGCGGCAGGCGCGGCGTTGAGTCCGTGCCTTTGGGCGCCGTTTTCGCATGGCCCGGCATTGCCGGAGCGGGCGAAAGTGCAGGTGGCGCGAGGTTGGTTTTATCGGCGACTTGCTTGACGGCCGGGCCGCTCTTGCGCTTTTTCTTTGCCTGCGCCGTCAGCACGCCGCGCGGTTTGGCCTTCGATTTATGCATCTGCGCTTCGGGCGGATTCCAGACTTCGACGTATCGCTCAGCCGCTGCCGCGGCGAGCGGGCCCAAACCCATGAATCCGGCGAGGATCGCAAGCACGACGTTCGAAGAAAGAATGGATAAAGCAGATCTCACAACAAGTGCTCCAGAGTATTCAGTGTCCAACAGCGCGCGAAAGTATTGCGTCCAGCGAGCGCTGCGATGTGTCCAGTTCAAGCAACGCGCTGTCCAGTCGTTGCAGCGCCAATGCGACCGTACGGCCGCCCGCGCCCAGTTCAGGTTCGCTGCGCGTGGCGTCAAAAGCGGCCGATACCGCGCGCGTAGCCTGCACGTAACGCGCGAGTGCGGCGGCTTCAGCAGAAGAATGGCTGTTCATGTTTCTCGTCCATGCAAAAGCACTAACCTGTGCACTAAGCTGTATGAATATACAGTAATGCCGCGCGACGGAAAAGCATTCGTGCGGGAATCAGCAGTGTGCACGTAAACCCGTCTGGTTTTAAGTTGCACTTAATTGTCGGAGGGCACATTACAAACGCGAGCTTTTATCGCCGCCATCAAGGGCGGCTTCTATTCAGGGCTTTCACCGCGAGGACACGTCATGGCCGCCAGTGCATCGTTTCAGAACATCAAGTCCACGATGAAAACCGACCACTCCCTGCCGCTGCACGAATGTCGCCTTTCCGAGGCGGTGGAAAGGCCGTGGGGCAAGCCGTATCGAATGGTCGAGTGGGCGCGCAAGAGCGATCCGTGCAGTCAATTGAGTGTCGTGCCCGCAGAGTTCACGACCTCCGAGATTGCAGAAGTATTGCGCGCGCATGTGTCGGGGCGGCGCTACGGTCCCACGGATTCCGACGCGTCCGTGCAGCAAGAGTAAAACTAATCAGCGGGCGCGGCGGTTTCCAGCGCCGCTGCGCATCACACGAACAACGTTACGCGGCGCGGGTTGCAGTTAAAACTTGATAAAGTCCACAAATGGACTAATATACGAATCAAGTTCTTAATGAGACTTTTCCATGCCCCGCGCCCAACGCGTTCCGCGACCCGTTCCGCCGCCACACCCTTCCATTGCAGACATGTCCGCGGCGGGCTTGCGTGCATTTTTCAATATCGCTCGCGACTGGGCGCTGTCGGCCGATGAGCAGATCGTCCTGCTCGGCTCTCCCGGGCGATCCACCTTCTTCAAATGGAAACAGACACCGCAAACGGCGCGTCTTGGGCGTGACACGCTTGAGCGGCTTTCGCTTATTCTCGGCATCTATAAGGCGTTGCAGATCTTGTTGCCGCAAGCCGAAGCCGCGGACGGCTGGATCAAGCGCGCGAATACCGCGCCGCCGTTTGGCGGACGGCGCGCGCTTGACCGCATGCTCGCGGGCAACGTGAGCGATCTCGTGGCAGTTCGCCAATATCTCGATGCGATGCGGGGCGGTTGGGCGTGAGCGACCTATCCAATCTTCCGCAAGCTGAAAACGACTGGCACGCTGACTGGCCGCATATCGACCTCAAGTGGTCGCCGGCCTACCGCGTGATTCCCACGCGTTTTCCTGCCGTGAACCTGTTCGACCGCGTGGCGTCGCCACAGGATTTCGATGCCCTCTACGCGCTCGAAGCCATGACCAATGACCGCTTGCGCACGGAAGTGGGCGACCTGGATCTGGTGCCGCTTGCTGAGCGAAAGTTTGGCGCCGGTTACGGCCCGATCATGGCGGCTTTTACGCACCTGAATCCAAACGGCAGCCGTTTCTCCGATGGCAGCTACGGCGTGTTTTATTGCGCGCGCGACCGGCGTACGGCGATCGAGGAGACGCGTTATCACTCGGCGCTGTTTCTCGCGGATACAAAACAAGCGCCGCTGCGTCAGCAGATGCGGCTTTACACGGTGCTGGCGCAAGGCGGTGTCATCGATTTATGCAAGGGCCGGCTGGAACAAGCCGCGCTCGATCCCGCCATTCTTTCGCCATCCAGTTACGTCGCGGGTCAGGCGTTGGGACGGGCTGCGCGGGAAGCGGGTGCGCCGGGAATCGCGTATCCGTCGGTGAGGGATCACGGCGGTGAATGCCTCGCCGCTTTCCGCACTACTCTGCTACGCGATTGCCATCACGCGGCTTATCTGGAGTACGAATGGAACGGCGAGACCGTCACCAACGTCTTCGAGATGAGCAAGGTCGGATAGTTTGGTCCGAGCATTTAGCTGATGACCACAGCGGTCGACGACCGCACACGCGCAATTTTCTTCGTCGCGGGGCGCGCGGCCGTCGATGCAGCTTTCGGCGCGGCCGCCTTCGATACCACCGCCAGCGCCTCGGTGGCGACATCTTTCGACGAATGCTTCAGCGCCGCCGCCTTCGCCTTTTGACTGGACTTCGCGAGCAGTCGCGCGAGCCGAGGATCAGCTCCGTTAGCCGGATGCTTGCGGCCTCGCGCTGCTTCGCGAGCGCGGCGCTTCGCGTCTTTTTCCAGAAAAATCGCGAGCATGGCTTCATCGGATTTCAGGCCGGAACGACGCGAGGGCGGGAGTTCATCGGCCAGTTCGCCGGCTTCGAAAGCTTCGATGACCGCTGGGTGGACATAACATTTGCGGCATACGGCCGGCGTATTGCGCAATATCTTCGATACCTCCTTGATCGTGCCGACCACATGCTTGCGAGCTTCGGTCACGGTTTCCCACGCCAGTTTGCGCAGCGCGGCCAGCGCGAACACGCTGCCGGCCCATGTCCGGTAGTCCTTTGCGGTGAAGTCGGCGCCGGTGATGTCGTGGAGGTAGTCGTTGATATCGGAGGAGCTGACGGTGTGGCGATCTCCGTTTGCGTCGAGGTACTGGAACAGGTCGTGGCCGGGAAGGTCCATGCAGCGTTTTATGATCCTGGCGATGCGTGGGTCGCTCACCGAGACATCGTGTTCGATCCCGCTTTTGCCGCGAAACTGGAAGCGCAGCGTGCCGGATTTGACGCTCAGGTGTTTTTTGCGCAGGGTGGTGAGTCCGTACGACTTATTGTCGCGAGCGTATTCTTCGCTGCCTACGCGAATCAGTGTGGTGTCGAGGAGCCTGACAACGGTGGCCAAGACCTTGTCGCGGGGCATGCCTTCGAGTTCGAGGTCCCGGGTGACGCGTGCGCGCAGTTTCGGCAATACCGCGCTGAACGCCAGCATCCGTTCGTACTTGGTGGCGTCGCGGGTTTCGCGCCAGTGCGGGTGATAGCGATATTGCTTGCGGCCACGGGCATCGCGGCCGGTGGCTTGCAGGTGGCCGTGTGAATCGGGGCAGATCCAGACGTTGGTGTAAGCGGGAGGGATCGCGAGTGCGTTGATGCGTTTGATGTCGGCATCGTCGGAGAGGCGGTTGCCCTGGGTGTTGAAATAGACGAAAGCGCCGTTTTTCCATTCGCGCGTGTAGCCGGGGCGGGAATCGTCGACGTAGCGAAGACCTGGAGGCAGGTCTTCTGGGCAGCCTTTGATCTCGCTTTGCGGTTGTTGGTCAAGGGGTGCTGTCACTGCGTGCCTCGCTTTGGTCTCGCTCAATTGGACTTGTTTCAAGCAATGGCCATTCCAGCGGCCGTCGTTCGCACTTGGGGTTGGTTAGGGTTGGTCTTGGGGTTGCACGGGTTCTTGCGTTAGCGATCTCGTTCATTGCCGGGTTGCACGGGTTCTGCGTTAGCAGTCTGAGTCATTGCCGGGTTGCTGCTTTCCAGGTCTTCGCGCGTTCGGTGTTAGCTGTTTTCTTTATCACTATTAGCCACTGCGCGTGGCGGCGCGTCATTTCTTTGTCCAAAGGTAACTAGTCAGCACTTGTAAACTGCTGCGAAGCTCGGCATGATTCGGAGATGACATTTGTGCCCAACCTTAAAAATCTAACGGACGAGCAGAAAGACGCGCTCATCATTGATTTGGTGAGGCGTCTGAACGAGATTGAAGCGAAGCTCGGCAAGGACAGCCACAACTCGAGCAAGCCGCCGTCCTCGGATGGCCTGAAGCGCAAACCCAAGCCCAAATCGCAGCGCACGGTGAGCGCAGCCATGCCAGGCGCTCAGCCAGGCCATGAGGGCAAGACGCTTAAACGCGTGGCGCACCCGGATCGGGTTGAGATTCATCGAGTGAGTCGGGTATGTGATAACTGTGGTCAAGAAATCACGGCCGATCGCGTTTCGGTACTGGCCGAAGAGCGGCAGGTGATTGACTTGCCGGTGATCCGGTTTGAAGTGACAGCCCATCGCGTGGAGCAGGCGCAATGCGGCTGCGGCAAAGTGCATTGCGCCGAGTTTCCCCAAGGTCTTAGCCAGGCGGTGCAGTACGGCAACCAGATCCAGGCCGCAGCGGTCTATCTGACGCAATATCAGCAGTTGCCTCTGGAGCGTACCTCGCAGGCGTTGCGCGACCTGTTTGGCCTGAGCCTGAGTGCAGGCACAGTGCAAAACTGCATCACGCAAGCTGCAC